>DASXEJ010000153.1 GCA_036490175.1 Pirellulales bacterium
TCAAGCCGGTGGCTTCGCCGCTGAACAAGTGAACGGTCTGTTGAATGGGTGCTGGTAGCCGTAAGCGGCGACAGGCGGCTTCAACCGCAGATTTGTCTCGGATTTCGGTTGTAATCTCAACTATATGGCTCAATGGTTTTGTCCTTATATATAGTGGTGGGATAGGGATCCGCGCCGCTGACGCAGACGTCAGGTCAACCAGGGCCTGGTGACAACCCACTTCGTCGCTGGTTTTGTCAAACACGCGCCCAGCACGATCTTTAGGGCCTGTCGCCTTCGTCAGCCCGCGGAGGCGTATGCGTGGGCAGCGCTCGGGGTGGCAAGGGTGGCAAAAACACGGGGCACTCGGAAACGAGTTCGGTGGTTAGCAGGTCAGCGAGGTCCTGAGCACTTGGCTCGTGCCGCAAGCCGTGGAATAAAAACCCGCACAGAACTAGTGGCAACATGCAGGCCACAATCGTGCCAATTTCGATCAAGACGGCGCCCACGATTGGGTCACGTTGCCGTTGGCTGGCGATTTGACGGCGCTCGGTCTCCAGGTCGTCTCGTTTTTGAGCAAGTCGCGCCTGCTCATTTTGCAGCTCACGTTGCAAAGCCAAGGTCTCTTGGCGGGATTGGGCATCCGCCGTTACGAGTTGATTTGTGGCTTCTGCCAGCTCCTGGTTTTGGCGGGCGATTTCGTGGTTCTGTTCGGCCTGGCGATCACTCGCCTTCTCTGCTTGCTTCATCAGACGCTCATCTGTGCTGCAGCCGAGCAGGCCAAATGCGAGCATCGCCACGCTAACGCCGAGGCGTTCTGTCTTCCGAGGCATTCTGTCTCCAATGTCGTAGGAGTTGACGTAAAAGTGCCTGTAACGCGCGACGCAAACGCACTTCGCGAACTAGGGCGATAGAGAGCACGAGCACCAAGGCAGAGCTGGCTAGTAGTACAGGGGTCATCGGGTGAGATCCTCCACAGAAAAGTTGTTGGATGTGCTGGCGAACGATTGCGCGTCCGATAGGCGCGCACCACTGCACCTTGGAAGGACACGTTGGCGAACGGCCAGAAGGAGCCGTTGATCAGCGAGGTGATATCGCGGTATGCCAGCGCCGTGAGTACGGATCGCGAATAGCTACGCAGCCGTAGCAATTCATTATGACACGTTTTTCGCGATTATTTAGAGGCTGGAGTTCCTCTGTTTACAAAGGTGATTTGCCGATGAGTTCGGCGTTCCGTACGACAACGGCATTCCCGCGGCAGACGGAGTCGTCCACGTCGATCGCGAGGACATCAGAGATGGTCAACATTCCGCAGCAGGTTGCCTGCAGGAACGGGACAGCACGACGGTTCAATGGTTCCCGACGCCCGCTAGCTCGTTGGATAGTAGCGACAAGACCATCATTCATTGCCGGCCATACTGCAGCCCAAGAGGTGGCAAACGCCTGCATATTGCGACGATGCCTGACCGAAGGTCCGCGGCGGTCTCCGCCGGCGGACTATGCTGAGACTAATTGGCCCCTCGACTCCCCCGCCGCAAGGATTGCGTTCGCCTCTCAAACTGCTGAGCAAACGCCGAAAGGCTTGTTCCCAGCGCCAAGCAGACGGCCTGGATTTGAACCAGGTCAAGCCTGAGTTCCCCCCGCTCCCATTTACTGACAATCGATTGGGACGTCCTGACTTTCGTCGCAAGCTCTGCCTGCGTAATCCCCGCCGATTGACGTGTTTCGCGCAGCAACTCAACGAAGACCTTGTGCTGCGGCGTAAATGTTGACTTTTCCATCCAACGGACCAGGTAAAGAGGTGCCGTTGCAGATGCTAAAGTCCTATGTAGAATAGTCCTAAATTGACTATTTAGCCGCGCCCACATGCTTGCCGATGCACGGCGCGTTGCCCATGGCTGTCGATAGTCGCTACGTCATGGAAGATCTTGGGCCTGCGGAGGGGGTGGACTCATGTTCGGTTTTCTGAATCCAGGGCGACAGGATATTAGGTACCGGAGCGTCTACGCGCGATGCTGCGAGTTTCAACACCTGCTGTATGGCGCCCCCACGTTACCATTTCATAGTTATGAAGCGACCTTTCTATATCTATGCGCCCTGGATGCTGGTGTCCTGGCGGAGGCGAACATTCCGCGGCGGCAATGTTGCCACTTGCGCATGAGCCGCTCCACATTGCAGGCTGCCGACGCAGCCATCGGGACGTTCACGGCCTCGCTTAGCATGCTGCTAGCGTCGATAAAGGTCGACGATGACATCACGGATCATGGGTCGCTCAGGGCACGGGTGCAGCGACTTTTGTTCGGTACTCGGTTCCGCAAGGCCGAGGAATATTTTCAAGAGCGCGACCGGGGTTTCCGAAATTCGCTTGCGGATATTCTTTTGCGGCAGCGCCAATTGGAATCATCCTCCTGCCACTCCCTTGAGCTGTACGCCGAACCAACCGCCGACGCGTTCTTCTACGTGTTTGGGCTTTTGGGACAGATTCCCGGGATGACCTCTGTCGCATCGACACTGCGATCGGTCGGAGGGCATATCGGGAAGGCCATGATCGCCGTCGACTGCGCTAAGGATTGGAGGGCCGACAAACGAACCGGCGGCTTCAATCCAGTCTCAGACGCGGATCAAGCAAAGCGAGCGATTGCATTTGCAATTGATCAGTTGCAGGTGGCCGTCTGTCGGTGCAGCGATGCATTTGGAGTACAGTCTCGGACGGCACAGGCATTGGCGGGAGTTCGAGATCGCGTGCAGGCTACTAAGATTGGCAAATGGCAATTCCAACCGGCAGCCGACGTGTGTGGCGAAACGGGTGACCCACGCGATCGGAGCGTTGTGTTGAACGCCGTTTGCTGCGTCCCTTGCCAAGGGGGCGGCCTCGCTGTTGGTTCAGACGATTGCGTCAGCTGTGCAACAACATGCTGCTGCTGTATGTGCTGTTGCTCGTTTTGCGCCAACCACGGGTGCGGGGGTCACTGATCCAGGATGTCTAAAACCTCGATCCTAGGCATACCGTTGGCAACGCAATGACCCGGCAAGTTGCCCAAGTATCTGGCACGAATCAATCGATTTTTAAAAAGCGGCAGGCTGGGCCAAATTCGGTGCCCCAACCTGCTGCTGGCATAGTGCCGATGAAGAGTTCTCTAAACTGTCGCCTGGGGTCAAAATGCCTCTCCCTGAAACCGCAGCCAAGCGGCTAGTAATTTCTGCCTCAGCTGATTGATACGGCTCGGCGAGGCGCCGAACCGCCTCGCAGCCAACCTCGCGGTCTCGCCGTCAGTGGTCAGGGCCTTGAGATGCAGCGATCGTGGGCCGACACGACTTCAGCCGGTTGGCATATTGCGGGATCGATCACGGAAGAGAGAGTAGCTCGCGATGCGGCGTGAGATCTGCTGGTCGTGCGGCGGCAGTACCTTGTCGCAGTCGGCTTGAGTGGCCACGGATGAGGGTTTTTGTTTTTCTTGTATTATGACGCGTTTTTCGGGATTATTTAGTCGGTCCTTGAGCGACGTACCCTGCGTGTCAATCACGATGCGCATTGCCACGCAGGTACCCAAGCACGGCACAGATCATTCAATGAGCCGAGCCCCCGATGTGGGAACATTGTCGCAAAAGGCGTTTAGGATACATGTCCAATGTTATGGCGGGCGGAGGCCGCGCGATTCAGCATGCGGGAGTAGTTGTACTCCTGCAGGCGTCGAATCACTTCAGGCAGGTCGGCCGGTGGGAACCGGACGCAAAACGCGAAGTAGAAATCTGACGGTCCTTCATACCCGACGCTCTTCTCATCAAAAGGATCCTCCTGCAATGCAAAATCGTTGACGTGTACCTCGTACCACCAAGAGTCGTCATCGGACGACCATCGTGGGTGCATGCGGTGGTACAGGTTTCCTACTCCAGATTCGTATTGCGCCACCATGTTTAAGAACCGCTGGCCGGCCTGGACATCACCAAACTCGATCCAAATTCGTCCCCACCCGTCTTCTTGACACGACATCACCGTCTCGATCCCGGCACGCCAGATTTCACGGATCAGGGGCGCGATCGGCTCATCGATCATGGCCTGTTGCCCCCCGACGCGAACTCGGAGGGCCTTGTGACGGCGTTTAGCGCGATTGCTCATGAACATGTTCCTCTTCATTTGAATGACGTGCCCCTTGATCTACTTGGGAAATCCGGTCGCGCCCGCATGAGCGCGGATCCGTTGTCGGGCCGAATGACGAGCCAGGCGACACCGCCGAAGCAAGTAGGTGCCAGGTGAGACAATTGACTGGATCCGCTGGGAAGATGATGTTGAGAGGTCATGCGAGAGTGCCGTTCGGGTCTGACAGGGCGTCAACGAGACCTGGGCATACAAAGTTGCGGCTCGCAACATTAGCAACCGCGGTCGCGCCTCCGGAAAGGTCCGCCCGGAAGTGGCTCTGTTAAGCGCGCCCGGCTAAAGCGGGGTGCATTGCGGAACAAGCTCGGAGGGGAGCCGAGCTAGCCCTGAGACCGCCTGGAGTGGGCCATTAGCAGTTCGGCGACCAATTTTCACCCAGCCCAACCCCTGGCCGTGGTGACGGCCAGGGGCAGTGTGCATGCCAAGCGTCCGCAGAAACATTAATACCCATGGAGCATCGATCTAGCCCGCATAACGGTCGATCGGATTGCGGTCGACATCCGATCGTGAGGCTCCTGCTGATAGGTCAGGTCGGTGGACACGACCGTCGGGCACAAGCAGATGCCGGGACTCGTACCAGTACCGAACGGCCTTAGTGATCGTGGCCATGTCGCAGTTAAGAATGGCCGCGATTTGTTGACGCTGGCACCCACCGTCAACGAGTTGCTTTACACGATCGGCGATATCACGGTACAGTGCCGGCTCCAATTCATCCCGCCGGCGTTGGGCCCGCCGGCTGTGACCGCTTCCAAGCTCGATGCCGTTGATCTGCGACCAATGCTTGAGCAGCTTCGTGATGTTGGCCTGCGAGCAGCCGAGCTTTTTGGCAATCTCTTTGTTGGACAAGCCCGCATCCACCAACCGTTTGGCCTGATCGGCATCTGCGGCCAGCGAATCCGGTCGCACAAATTCAATTGTCACCGCGCTCGTGCCCTCCTTGCCGTCGCCGTCTCCACTGCCCGGTATTGCCAGTAATGTCATCGCGCGACTCAGGTTCGGATCGAACGTGCCTGTCAAGAAATACCGCTTAGCTTTGTCGCGCCGCACTTCTTCGACGGTGATCCGTCCGCCAACAAGTTCTCGCAGAGCGAACGCTGCAGCCGGAGTGCGATTGGCGAGCACCTCGTGAATCCTATGCAGTTGTTCCAGGATCCAGGACCTGGTCGGCGCCGTCGGTAGCTCATCGGCGCTAGCACGCAGAATCGTCAGTCGCTGCATCAGTTCGCGCCGTTCTGCACGACGTTCTGCGATTCGATCCTGCACGTCCGAGTCGGGGATCTTTTGATTTTCGAGGGTATCAATAAGACGACCGATTTTACGAGTCACTTCCTCAAGTCGGTTTTCAGTGCTACGGAGCTCGTCTGGCAACCAGCGCTGTCGCCGTTCCCAAGCATCGAGCGACAGTCGGACCACGGAATCGAGCCAAAGAGGATTGTCGAAGATTCGCGCACTAATCTCAGCGAGGACTAACGATTCGGCTAGTTGCCGATTAAGTGTGGTCTGGCATCTGCATACGCCCTGGTGATAGCCTGGGCAAAAGAGGTATTTGCCATGTGCGCCGCCCACATGAAATGTCCGGCCACATTCGCCGCAAACGATCAGGCCCGACAATAAATGTGAGGGGCTATCCACAGCCCCACCCCGTTGCTGACGGCTAAACGTGCCGTCGTCCCGATGGCGATGTGCACGGCGAGCAGCGTTTTCGGTTAACAGTCGCTGCGCGGCGCCGAACGTCTCGTCGTCGACGATCCGCAACTCGGGGAAGTGCCGTTCCCATTGGTCGCTCTGCTCGGCGGGCCGCACGTCCTGGCTCACGGTTCCGGTCGAGGGGTCACGAACATTCTGCAATAGTCCCCACGACCAGCGGCCAACGTATTTGCTGTTGCTCAGTAGCCTTGGTATGTACTGATGATGCCAGCTCGTCGTGGTGCTTCGATGGTCCTTAGGGGCACCCTGTCGATTCAGCTCGCGCACTATCCACCGCAACGATCGCCTTTCTTCCACGAACCAGGTGAAGATCTGTTGCACCCAGCGTGCCTCCTCGGGCTCGATCACGTACGTCATGCGTGGTCGCGCGTGGCGACCACGACGCGTTTGCTCGCTACCAGGCACGGGAACCGTCGTATAGCCAAAACAGTAGTCACCGACCGACAGCTTGTTTTTGACATTCGCTTCCTGACCGCGCAACACGTTCGCGCTAAGTTCCTTCACATAGCGTTCATGTTGCATAGAGAGGATCTGCGCGACCATCTCCCAGCCCTCGCGGGCCGAGTCGACGCCCTCGGAGACGCTGATCACCCGTATTCGCTGAACATGTACCAATCTCTTCAGGATTGGCATGCTGATGACTGACTCGCGCGCCAGCCGACTCAACGAGAAAAAGTAAAGCGTGTTGAACTCGCCGGCCTCGGCTGCTGCCATCAGCGCGTTCAAGCCATCGCGATCGAGCTTCGTGCCGGAGACTGCCCGGTCGGCGAATTCCAGGTGCTGGCCAATGGCGTTGCCGTCCCGCGCCGCGGCCTCGCGACATTTTTGCTGCTGCGTTTCGATGCTGGCTTCGTCTTGCAGTTGCGACGAGAATCGGCTGTAGCTGGCGGCTGCCGCTGCGGGCTGGCGTCGGCGAGCGCGACTTGCCAGGCCAATGGCGCTTACGGTTAACGCCAACATGACATCGCCACTGGAGCATGCCGGGGTCGCCAACAGCGCCTTGGCAGCCAGAATGCCAAGTAAAAGCGTGAAAACCCCGGCCAACTGTGCCTGCCCGCCTATCAGGAAACGCTTACTAAGTTTTGCAATTGAACTGATCATCGAACTAGGCCTCATCAAAGTGTCCAGGCCCGTACCCGACGTCACCGCGCCGGAAGAATTGGGCCGCTCAATCTCCTTGGGAAATCCGGTCGACGCCATCCTGCGGCGGCCGTGGTGGGCCGTCGCTCGCTGACTCACAGCTGTCGCGAACTTCCCACAGCTCTGCCAGCGCTCGGGCCAGCACTTGCGCAAACTGGAATTCCGCCTGCGTCAGGCCATCGAGCGTCGCTGGATCGGTAGCACGACCTTGGATCAAACGGGGCGAGGAACGTCGCATCGGCATGATTTGTCTCCAGAGCCGGAAGAAAGTGACGGCTATAAAACCTTGGCCGCAATGCTCTGGCTTCGAGGACGCCTTTGTGGCAGTTGGGCACGCAGGCCAATTGGTCGGAGGGCGCTAGAATGAATGAGAGGGCCGCGCACGCTGCTCGCAGGAGTTGCGATTGCCACGGTGAACGCGCGACATTTTTCAACAGGAGGTTTTTATGGCGACAGATTCAGCCCCTTCGCCGGGCACGGTTTCGATTGAACAGGTGGGTGACAAAACTTGGCCGGCACGACGGGGTCAACACGAATCGATCGTTGTGCGGCACGAGCGATATACGTGGACACCGCCGACGGATCTCCGGCTCGGTGAAGCTCCTGATGGCGGCCGCATAACACTCGACGCATTTACGGGTACGAATGGGATCCGCCGATTTTTACCGCGTTCCGAGGAGGGGATCGCAGGATACCTGGCCCGCGCCTTTCAGGCTGGCCACAGTTTGCTCGCGCGAGACCTAGAGTTTGATCGCGACAGTTGGAATCGATATCTCCTAAGCAAGCTTTTGTTCGATCGCATGCAGCATGTACAAGAACGCGTAAAGCGCAGATTTCGCTCAGCGGGCGACCTGCAAATCCGTACTACCCAACGCGCAGGTGTTGGTTTTGACGATGTTCTCCCAGACGACATCGGTCTCGACTTGCAAGGCAAAGGGCAGCGCTGGGGAGTCGACCAGTTAATAACCGAGGGACGTGCGGCGGCTGGCACAGACACGTTACGCAGTTGCACTGAAGCCGAAGCGATTGCCTACGGACTGCTGGCGGCAGCTCGCCAGAGGCCACTCCAGCGGCCGACGGATAAAGTGTCGCCGCTAATCCGCATGGCACTTTTTGACCTGTCTCGGAGCGCCACCAGCGTATCGAAAGCAGAACGCGACGATGTTTGGCAGCGGTTTTCCCGAGCGGTCCATAGCCACCGCGCCAATGAGGGGACAACCTTCAACGACTGGTTCGTTGGCGGCCACGGTAACTTGGTCCGCAGCCTCGCCAATCAGGCTGGCGGCGAGGAGCTTGACGTGACCGTCGTGCGACGCGCGCTGTTGGATCTGGGCTGGCAGGCCTATCACGTGGTTGGCGAATGCGTTGAAGCGTTTGCCCAATCATTCGCCCAGGCGCTGCCGGATCCGCTCGGTACACAAGAGCATGCACAGTTTGAAGCAATATTTTGCCAGCAAGAGCATTTCGGGGGTTTACCACTGGTGTTATTGATGGACCGCAGCGATCTCCTGAAACCAATCGTGCTGCAGCTTTGGGACGAAGGGCCCAGCGAAGAACTTGTAGGAGCGTTGCATACGGTACTGGCCTGGCACGACGTGATCGCGTCGCGACGCCGCGAAACGGATCGAGTCGCCAAGCGTTCGATTCGCGAAGTTCGGGTGCCAGTGCCGGAAGGGACGCAGCAATCAAGTTCGGATCCAGCTGTCCAGAACATTTTTCGACACCTCTTCGAACTTCACGATGTCACCTGCGCCGCTTGTGCAGGCACGTTGCATGGGGAATTAAGTGACGATGCCGTTCAAGGAGAGCCGTTGACAATCATCGCTAGGTGCGAGGTCCACGGCCAAGTCGATAAACTCGACATATTGTGGGACCAGTTTGTGCATGCCGCCCGAGAGGTGCGGGATGCTGAGTGACGATGCGTACGACATGAATCTTCAAGGTTGCACCGGCACTCCCGAAATGCCCGCACGCATGGATTCGGTTACAGTGATCGCCGCTAAACTGGTCGCGCGAGGTGGGTGGATTGTGACATTGCGACTAGCGGCGCACATCGTGTCGTCAGAGGTCTGGCCACCAGAGCGTGTCGGGTAGCAGTTCTTCAGTCAGGGCCTGCATCACTTCCCGGAGCCGCGACCGGTGGCGATCGTAAGTTGGCGTTTGTCTACCTGCCTTAGGCGTGACCGTGCGTGCAATTGCTGCGCGAGACGCTCAAACTGTCGCCCAACCTCTCCGAGCGCCGGCAGAAGCAGACGCGCATCATGGGGCTGCAAACCGGCGGCATCGCCAATCCGCGCGCCGAGTTCCTGCCCAACCTGTCTCAAGAATTCTTCTACGGAAGCGCGCTGTTTGCGCTGGCGCGATCTCTTCTTACTAAGCCGTCGCGGCCGGTGCCGGCGGTCGTAGGCTTCCTCCACCGATAGGCCTTCCATGTCCGACTCCGCCGAAAATGTGCGGAAGATCGCGCGGGCTTTCGACGCCCGCGTCTTGTCGATTTTTAGGGCCACCAGGCACATCCCCCACTGGCCGCGTCCAAAATTCTTACGGAGGAGCGTCAGCGCCATTCCCAAGCGCCAATAGTTTGGCGCGACCGCCTTCTCCTCTTCGATGAGATGGGCATGCTGCTGTTGCGCGTACCCCGCCAACCGGTCTAATTCCCAGCTGTGAGACGGCATCTCAGATAAACTTTGCGGCCCGCAACTATTTGTATCGCTTCGCTCCATGGCCGTTTCCCCAAGGGATGTTGGTGATCCACACCTACCTGGGAAATCCGGTCAAGTGCATGCTGGCTCTCCGCCTACCGCCCTGAAATCGACATCCGCAAGAGCTAATCCGCTCACCTCTATTATGACGCGTTTTCTCTAATTATTTAGCTAGTAATGGCTTGCGCCAATTGCCGTCGGCTGGCACCCCTACATGCCTATATAGATGTCGCAACGGTGTTCAAAGGGCGCCCGGATCTAGCGCTGATCCAGCCCCTGGCTCCCGCTGAGCAGTCGCCGCCTTGTTTGGCCGGATTTCCCAGGTAGGTCGGAGCCCTCTGAACTTTCCCTGGTTGATCGAGATCTTCGGCACATGGACGGCGAGTCCTTATCTGCGCAACAAGCGGCCCGACAGCTGGGAGTCGCCGTCACGACCCTCTACGACTGGCTAGGCCAGTCGGATTACGGCCTGCTTGTCATCCGTGGCCAGCCGTTCACGATCAACTATCTGCAAGGAGGGCCCCAGGGGCAGGGGCGAATCATGCTCGACATCGTTGAGGTCGGACGCATCCGGGACGCGATGCGCGTGATTCCGCAGCACGCACGGCTGCGCCGCCCGCCATTGCGCCGCGAATCGTTTCCCGGCATTAACGTCACGCTCGGCCGGCCCGGCAGATAGTGCTCTGTCGGGCAAAGGCCGGACGGCAACCTGATTAACGAGCGCCGGTTAGGCACGCAACGGACGACAAGTCCATCTGATCGTGGCGCCTATGGCACTGGGGGCGTCATTTTCCCTTGGGCCGCTGTTTGGTGAAGCCGGAGTTCTTCGCGGTCTTGTCGGCGTACGGCTTAGTTGCCATCCCGATCGCCGACCACAGCGGATCCTGGTAGTGCTGCCCCCACTCACGACCGTAATGATCGAACGCGACCTTGGGAGTATTGCCCATCAGCTCGGCCAGTACCTCAATTGAGCAGCCGGCACCGTTGTTCCAGTAGCCCGACAGCATGCGATGGGCAAAGGTGTGCCGGCACGTATAAGTCGAGAAACGGGCCTTCGCTGGATCATGATCCCAACCTAAAGTTCGTTTGATCTTCAGGAATCGTCGGATTCCCGTCACTTTCTGCCAGGGATTTCCTCGGGGGTTGCGGAACACCGGCCGATCCGAGCCTATCAGCGTGCTGAATATCAGCCTCCGTGTAAGAACTGCCACATCGGGCCGGACCGGAATCTTCCGTCGTTTCTTGGTCTTGGAGGAGTCGACGCACCACAGCATGCCCAGCGGTGTCTCTTCGACGTCGCTGGCCTTCAACCGCGCCAGTTCACAGAACGGACGCAGGCCCGTATGTAGTGCCGCGAACAGAAAATCACGGAAGGACTCGTCCGTGGCCTGGTACATCGCCTGCTCGTCGGCAGCCGAGAACGACTGCAGTCGAGGTTGTATCTCCGGCTTCTTCAAACCTTTGAGCGGATTTCGAACGCCGTGCTCGCCCTGCGCATAGTTGAACGCGGCCAGCACGATCGTTAGCGCGTTGCGGCGCGTGACGGGACGCCATTGCGGGTGACTTTCGACCCACAAGTGAGCATGGCCCCTTTTCAGCTCCGCGACGGCAAGGGCGCCACAATAAGCGCAGAATTCATTAAGATACCGCGCGATGGACTGCCCATAATCGAGGTTGATCGCGCCCGCTGCCATCCGCCTCTTGGACCATTCGATATATTCTGAGCAGACGCCCGCAACCAGCCATGGCGTGGCACTGTTTGCTTGCTCTAGGGCGGCTTTGGGCTCGGGCCGCCAGTCGGTGGCCAATTTGGCGCGCGCCACCGCCAGCATAGCCGACGAACGATTTCCTGCGCCGCGAATCTTTTTGCCGTCCTCATCGACCAGCGGCACACGTCGCTTCGTCCCAGTTGGCGTGTAATACCAAGAGTCGGTCTGGCTCCAGTACCAAGCGGCGCCGCGGTGGCCTCGGCGTCTTCTGTCTGTGTTAACCATGCTCAGCGCTTTCAGGTATGGTACGGGAGAGGTCGGGGGCCAGATTTGCAACTCATCCGGCGACCCGTTTCCGCTGCCTTGAAGGTCGTTGCCGATCCGCCGAGCGCTTCGGAGGTTGATCATCCGATCGATGTGGCTTGTTCGAGACTTGCGTCCCGGCTCGAGTCGGTTTGGATTTTTGGGCTTGCGCGCGGTGGGGATCCACGCCGATTGCCGCCCACAAAGGCGCTTGGTAATTTTGGCCCCATTCCTTGCCGTAGTGGTCGAACGCTACCTTGGGCGTGTCGCCTAGCAACTCGGCCAAAGTCTCGATCGTGCAGCCGAGACCCTTATTCCAGAATCCGGAAAGCATACGGTGCGCAAACGTGTGGCGGCAGGTGTAGCACGAGTATCGGCCTTTGATGGGGTCGTGGCTCCATCCCAATTTATGCTTGAGCGCCAGAAAGCGTGCCACACCCGTCATCGGCTTCCAAGGCGCGCCTCTGGTATTCCGAAAGAGCGGTTTGCCGGAGCCGGCAGGTGCCTCCGTCATCAGGCGACGCGTCAACACGGCGACGTCGTCGTGGATCGGGATCTTACGCGTCTTCTTGGTCTTCGATGAGTAGACCCGCCACATCATGCCTCGGTCGACCTGCTCGACGTCTTCCGCCTTGAGCCGCGCCAATTCGCAGAAGGGACGCAGCCCGGTACGGATGGCAGCAAACAGGAAGTTACCAAAGCGTTCCTCGGTCGCGAGTAATAAAGCTTGCTCATCCTCGGCGGTGAAGGACATCAGTCGCGGTTGGGCGACAGCCTTTTTGAAACCCTTGAGGGGGTTGGGGACGTCGAACATTTGCTCGGCACGATTGAAGGCGGCCAACACGATCGCCATGACCGCGCGATGGGTGGCTGGCGAGCGCCAGCCTGCATGAGCCTCGAGCCACTCTTGAACATGGCCCTTCTTTAGCTCGCCTGCCGGCAGGGCTCCGCAGAAGCCACATAGATCATTCAAGAACGCGACAGTTCCGTCGCGGTGGTTCTTACTGATGGATCCAGCGGCCAAGCCACGCTCGCAATACTGAATATATTCCGAGCACACCTTCGCCACGAGCCAATCCTCGGTCGCAATGGTCTGGCTTTCGCCATGACGCGCGTCAGCCAACCTGGCTTTAGCCAGCGCCTTTTCCGCGACCTGTCGATTCTCCTGGCCGCGGATCCGTTCGCCGGCGTCGTCGAAAAGTGGAGTCCGTTTCTTGGTGCCAAGCAACGTGTAGTACCAACAGCCCGTCTGCTTCCAAAGCCAAGCAGAGCCATGTCCCTGTCGACGTTGTTTTCTAGGTCTTGCCATAAACGTCCCTGTTTCTCTGATAAAGCTTGATCGTCGGCTCCAAAGGACCGAGACTGATGTGCGACGTCCGCTGTTCCGGCACGCCTTAACCCTGTGAGTCTGTGGCCATGCGACACGAATTAGCCGCGCAATTACTACACAGAATAACTACACTCATCATTGTTGCAGCTACAGTCTTGGGTGGCAATACCCTTTCAAAAGCCGACAATAGTACAAACTTGCAGTGTAGTCCGAATATCATACTCATACTTGCCGACGATCTCGGTTACGGTGACCTTGGCTGTTACAACCCGGACTCGAAGATCTCGACTCCGCATCTTGATCAGCTGGCGAAGGAAGGAATGCGGTTCACCGATGCGCACGCGCCGGCCTCGGTTTGCTCGCCAACGCGCTATGCGTTGCTTACAGGCCGGTATGCGTGGCGCACGCGTTTGAAGAGCGGAGTACTCGTTCCTTGGGACCCGCCCCTGATTGCCCCCGATCGGCTGACGATTGCCACGCTGCTCAAACGACATGGCTATGCCACCGCCTGCGTAGGTAAATGGCATTTAGGCTGGGAGTGGCCTACTGTCGACGGCCGGCCGCCGACGAGCGGAGAAAACCGACTGAGCAATGTCGACTTCAGCAAAGCGATCACGGGTGGCCCGACGACGCGCGGCTTCGACGACTACTTTGGCACAGACGTTCCCAATTACCCGCCGTATTGTTTTCTTGAAAAAGACCATACGGTGGGCATTCCTAGCGAACCGAATCGGCCGGAGTTCAACCGGCCAGGCCCTATGCTGCCGGGCTGGCAGTGGGTGGACATCATGCCGCAACTAACGGCGCGGGCCACGCGGTTCATTGAACAATCGGCCGCCGTTACCCCGCGGCAGCCGTTCTTTCTCTATATGCCGCTAACAGCGCCGCACTATCCGGTCGTGCCGGCGGCCAAATACCAGGGGCGTAGCCAGGCGGGCGACTACGGTGATTTTGTAGTGCAGGTAGACGATACCGTCGGCGAGGTCATGGCCGCGCTCGCGCGTGCCGGCGTGGCGGATAGCACGCTCGTGATCTTTACCAGCGACAACGGCCCAGAGGTTACGGGCGAAGTGCGGCCTGGCGTGTATGATCGCGCGGAACAGTTTGGCCATTACAGCATGGGGCCGCTGCGCGGTGCAAAGCGTGACTTGTGGGACGGCGGCCACCGCGTGCCGTTTGTCGCGCGTTGGCCCGGAGTGATCAAGCCCGCCAGCACGAGCGACGAAACGATCTGCCAGGTCGATGTTTTGGCCACGGTATCCGCAATCTTGGAGGCCACACTTCCGGACAATGCGGGAGAAGACAGCTACAGCCTGTTACCGGCGTTTCGCGGCGAAGCACGCGAGCAACCACTGCGCGAGGCCACGGTGCATCACAGTGGTTCCGGTCGCTTCGCCATCCGCAAAGGAGATTGGGTGCTGGTCGCGGCACCTAGCGGAAATGACAATGGCGACCGCCGCGGCGAGTCCGCGTGGCTCGAGCGAGAGCGCGGCTACGCACCGCAGGAAAAAGGCCCGGCGTTATACGATCTGCGACACGACGTGCCGCAGCGCGACAACCAGTACGCAAAGCATCCTGAACTCGTGCGCGAGTTGCGGGCCGTTCTGGATCGGTACATTCGCGATGGTCGCAGCACGCCCGGCAAGGCGCAGGCGAACGATGTACCTGTCGTGCAGAGCACCTTTTAGCATGACACCGCTATCAACTCAGCCTGAGCTTAGGCCAATTGCACGATGGGCCTAGCTGTGGGCGTGTGGGGCTTCGGCTGGTGTTCGCTCCACGGCTAATCGTGCCGCATGGATCGCACGATCGCGCCCTTCGGCTTTGGCGCGGTATAGTGCCACGTCGGCTTCGTGTACCAGGTCCAGTGGCGATTCGTTCCAGACCGGAACCACCGTCGCGATCCCAATGCTGATCGTAACGAACGGTCCCACGGCGGGGTTCGGGTACGGGATCTCGAGCGCCCGGACGCGCTGATGGATCATGGCCATCACATAGCGCGACTGGTGCTCATTCGTGTCGGGCAGGATCACGGCGAATTCCTCGCCACCGAAACGGGCCGACACATCGCCCGGCCGATGCACGCCGGATTGAATTGCAAAGGCGATCGATCGCAGCACGTCGTCGCCGGCCAGGTGGCCATAGGTGTCGTTGTATTGCTTGAACCAATCGACGTCGATCAGAGCTAAAGAAAGCGGGATCTGCGCCCGCATATGCCGCTTCCACTCGCGCTCAAGCGACCAATCGAAGCTGCGTCGGTTGGCGATGCCTGTCAGTCCGTCGAGCGACGACTGGGCTTCCAAGCGGCAATTGGCTTCGTGCAGGATTTGGCGAGCGTTGTGCTCGAACCGTGTCAACACGAGCACGAGCACGAAAACGCACATGACCAATCCAATGAGCGAAAGGAATTGCAATAGCTGCATCGCAAATGGAGTCAACACGTTCGGGCACGGTATGCCCAAGTTGTTGGCCACCGCGAATCCCGCGATGGTCATGATCGTCACGGCTGTCCAAATCAGCCCCGAACGAAGGCCGCACATATACACGGCGCAAATCGGCATCGATGCGTACCAAGTGATCACAGGCGAAGGCGCAGCGATTCCGCCTGTGAGATAGACCAAAGAAAAGTAGGTACACCAGCCGGCGCAACACATCAGATTGCCGCAGGTGGTTGGCGAGTAGCCGAAACGCAGGACGACGACGATCGCTGGCAACAAGATGCCGACAATCGCCAGCACGATGCTGCAAGAGGTGGCGCCCAGCGCGTAATAAATGGGCGTGAAGACGACCACCCACATCAACATCGCCAGATTAAAGGCCACGACGCGGCCTGCCTGGCGCAGCGTTTCCTCGTCCCCCCACTGGTCAGGAGGGACAAGCCGCTCCCAGAACACGCGCAGTCGTTGCCGGACTGTGTGTGCCATGCGAAGTTGCAGGGTGAAGAAATGACTGCCCAACACCAAAGAAAAGCTAGCTTGCGGCTGCACGTCGTGAGGGATGTGGGAGCGATTTTCCTGCATTTACCGGTCGTGCCGCCCCATGCGCGCTCGGACGAACGTGCCTCACGCGCAATGCCCGAAAAGCGCTTACCGGCCGCTGGTCAGCGTCCGACCATGACGCCGCGTGCGCCAACGCAAGCCCCACAGCACGGTGCAACACGTCCCTGCCAGAGTGCGGGTGCCTGGCTCTGGAACTGCGGTGCCCGTTCCGTGGCCGGGGACGTGCGCCAGCCAGTTACTGGCAACTAAGTTAATGTCCAAACCATTAACGATGCCGTCGCCGTTGGCGTCGCCGGGTAGCGCGCTACCCATGTGCAGCCAATGAGAGGCGATGGCGTTGACATCCAGTCCGTTGACGATGCCATCCTGCGTGGTATCACCCGGCACAAGCACATGGCTAAGCGTGGGGTTGACGTCCAAAACCATCGTGCCGGCGTGATTCTGCGCGTTGCGAAAATCAAAATGCACGCCATTCAAGTATCCGTCCGGTCCGCCGCCGAGCAAAGCGTTAAGCCATCCGCTGGTCAGAAAGTCCATGCCGAAGACGCCCGCGATATTAGGGTCGATGTCATAGACGCCAACCTGCAGACCGGTCCACATCAGGTTTACGCCTTCGCTGGTCTTCAGACCAAGCGAATCGACGTTCACGATCGGCACGTTCACCGTGCCGGCGATGCCGCTCAGATCGAGCGAGTCGACCGCGTCTTTGACGGGATCGATACCCAGCGCAAGCGCAGTGGCCGTCGAGATAATGGAAATCTGGGCGCCCGTATCGACGATAAAGTTGCCGTTGAGCTGATGCGTTTGATTTTGCACCACAACCGGCGCCATCGACAACGGCGCAAAGGTAGGCAACGGGTCTCCCGGGTTGTGTTGACCGGTGGGCGGGAAATCGACCAGCGACAATGGTACGTGATATTGATTCGCGACCACCGGCGGGGCCGTGCTGGTGAAACTTGTTTTCAGCGTGTCGAAGTTGCCCCCAGACCAAGGCGTCATGTCCACGTTCACCGTGCGACCGACCATGGCCGGCATGCCTAACACGCCGTCGAATCCCAGGTCGGCGCTGGCATTCGACAGCACGCGCGTATTCGGTAGCGCGATCGGCACGCCGTTGTCTCCTGCAAAGTCGAATTCATAGGCCTTTGAGACGTCCATCGTGGCGGTCCCGCCGATGCCGAAATCGTCGTACTGAGCAACGGTTTGATACCCGGCATCTTGCAGTTCGCTATAAGCATCACCACCGACAAGAATATCGTTCGCACCAGTGTCGAGCAGAAAAGTATTGGAAAATTCCGGACCGAGGACCTGCTGCGTCGCCGGATCGACGATGGCCACCGTGGCGCGCGGTTGATCTACCGCGATGCCATCCGAAGGGCCGAGTGTAAGATAAGGAGTCGCACAGGCGTCGCTTGCACTCAGCGCGCCCGAGACAAAGATCGCACAACAGGTCGCCCGGTACAAAACCAGGCACGTTCGCAAAGGCATAGTTTCACCGTCGAATCCTTATCGGCGGTTCACATCGCGCGGCGCTGACGCGGTCGCTCTCAGGGACGGAAGTTTGCGCATTAGCGCACGGCCGCGCAGCACGGGAGATGTAAAGCCGGCAAGGATCTGAAGTCGGTACCGCGCCCCCGTAGAAACGGCGGGCGCTCACCCGACAGCCACTCGCGGCGCCTATCATGCTGATAGCATGACAAGGTCGAGAACGCGGAAGTGCAAAATCGAGTTCGCCCATGCTCTGCGTGACTGGCTTCAGAGCACCCGTCCGTTGTAGAAGTTATCCGTGAATGGGTCAAGCGCGCGTGGGGCTTTGCGTGCATATCCTGGCCAACGAGCACGCCTCGGTACTCTGGCGCCGCATATGATACAGTTGCTTGCCACCAGATTGTTTTTCTTGCCTCAGAGAGACCTGTGACCACGTTCCCAAAAATTGCCCAACTGAAAACGGCTGCCGCGTTAAGAGCGCGACTCACGGCGTTGGGCATTGAGCTTCCGGTTGATGACGGCATTCTTACCGCGGCGGACGGCTCGCCGCTCGCAGAGCCGATCAAGATCGGAGGCGTACAGGTCGGCAATCGCTGGTGCATTCATCCGATGGAGGGCTGGGACGCCAACTCGGACGGATCCCCGACGGAATTGACGTTGCGGCGCTGGCGAAACTTCGGCGCCAGCGGTGCCAAGCTGATCTGGGGTGGAGAAGCGGCCGCGGTCGAGCCCGCCGGTCGCGCAAATCCACGTCAGACGTTGGCTACGCCCGACAATCGCGCGGGATTGACGAAGTTGCTCGACACGCTCACGGCGACCCACCGCGAACGTTTCGGCACGACCGACGATATGCTGGTGGGCTTGCAATTGACACACTCCGGTCGATTTTGCCGGCCGCACTCGAAAAAGTTGGAACCGCGCATTGCCTATCATCATCCATTGCTCGACCGCAAGTTCGGCATTGATCCGCAAGACGATTCGATGGTTTGGAGCGACGACGAGCTTGTCGGCCTGGTCGAGAATTTCGTCCGCGCGGCCGGCATGGCGCGCCAGGCGGGCTTTCGCTTCGTCGACGTCAAAGCATGCCACGGTTATCTGTTGCACGAGTTTTTAGGCGCGCACGCGCGACCAGGACGCTATGGCGGAGACTTTGAGGGCCGCACGCGGCTGCTTTGCGAAATAATCGACCGTGTCCGCGCAGCGTATCCCGACCTGTTGATCGTGGTACGTCTCAGCGCGTTCGACAGTGTGCCTTACGAGCCTGCGCCCGACGGCATGGGGCAGCCGATGGCATACGACGGCACACTCCCTTATCAATACGGCTTCGGGCTCGATCCGACCAACCCGTTGCGGGCCGACCTGACCGAGACGATTCGCCTGGTGCAGCTGCTCGCTTCGCTGGGCGTGGTGGCGGTGAACGTTTCGTGCGGTAGCCCCTACTACAATCCACACCTGCAGCGGCCCGCCGCCTTTCCTCCCAGCGACGGTTATCAGCCCCCCGAAGATCCGCTGGTGGGCGTTGCCCGGCAGATCGATGCGGCGCGACGTATCAAAGAAGCTGTGCCAGAGCTAACGATCGTCGGCACCGGATATTCCTACCTACAAGACTTCCTGCCGCACGTGGCGCAGGGTGTCGTGCGACAGGGCTGGGCCGACCTGGTGGGGCTGGGGCGGATGGTGCTCTCGTATCCTGAACTGCCAAGCGACGTATTGTCGCGAGGACAATTGGCGCGCAAGCGGATCTGCCGCACCTTCAGCGATTGCACCACGGCACCGCGTAATGCGATCGTCTCGGGCTGCTTCCCACTCGATCCGTTTTACAAGGACTTGCCTGAGGCGGCCATATTGCGAGAAATCAAAGCCGCGCAGGACTCTCCGCCGGATTGAAAATAATTGTTTTCGTAGGGTTGCCAACGTGCCGCGATGTAGTGTGTCGGCAAAACGTCCCGCACGTTTTCAACTGATCGCGCCGCGCGCCCACAGGAGCTTCGTCAACGCTTCCACGAAAAAGAATTCACCCCACATGACGGATTCGTCGACGCCCAGGTTCTTGGCAGTGTGATACACGCCATGTTTCAGGATCCCTTCCCAACCTGGCGTTACATCGGCTAGATAGCCGGGTCCAGCCAGTTGTTCGAGCATCCGCAGTGCCGTCTCTCGGTACTTTGCCGCGCGTTCTACCGATTTGGTTTGTAGTGCGAGGTCGAGCAAGCCGCTCGCGGCAATCGCCGCCGCCGAACTGTCTTTTTGCGGGCCCCACGGCAGCAGCTGCGATAGATCCGTACGGAAGTCCCACCAGGGCACACCGTCCTCTGGCAAGTTCGCCAACCAGAACGCCGCGTTGCGCTCGGCCACGTCGAGAAACTCATCCATGCCCGACAATGCATAGACCTGGCTATAGCCGTACAGACTCCAGGCCAGACCGCGGGCCCAAGCACTGTCGGGCCGGTAGCCTTGGTGAGTCGACTCGCGCACGAACTGTCCGGTTTCCAGATCGAAAATGCCTTCATGCGCGGTCGAGCCATCGGCGCGGACGATCTTGTCGCGCGTCGTTCGGCAGTGCGCAATGGCGACCTGTCGCAGGGCGTCGTCGTCGGTGATGTTGGCAGCGTAAAAGATCAATGGGACGTTCATCATGATGTCGATGAACAACGACTCTGGCGCCACAAACGAGCGTAGGTACTGTCCGCGTTGCATAAAGCGCAGAGCCAGCGTGCGGCCAGCCTGAATGAGCACGTCCTGCAAGCATTGATCGCCAGTCAGCTCGAACCAAGTTCGGTAGGTATTGAGAAAGATGAAGCCCAGGTCGTGCACCTGGCGATCATGCTGTCGATGTTCGAGCAATTTGGAGTAGTGCTCCGCCCGCTCGCGCCACACGGAATCGTTGCGGCGCTGGTAGAACTTCCACATCATGCCGGCAAAGAACCCGCCGGTCCAATCGGTCCACAGTTCGCCAGCGTGGTGCCAGCGGCCCTGCTCGGTATATATGGGGAAATAATCCGGGGTGCGCGCGATCGTGGCCGCCACTTGTCGCTCGGCGAAATCCAAGGCGCCTTCAAAACGGGCGCGATCGGCCGATGAAAGAGAAGAAAGGGAAGAACTCACGGCTGGAAATCTCGTGGGTAAGGGGACGATGCACGAGTGCAAGCCCCCTCACCCTAACCTCTCCCCCACGGCGTCGGGGAGAGGCTCTGTAAGATTTTCAGGACTGCCGTTTAACCTCCCGCTGCGGGCGCGGGGAGAGCCGCCGGCTTGGCCGGGGGTGCTATTCCCTTGATCGTAGAAAGCAATTGCTTTGCCATTTCGTCCTGCGGCGCTAGTTCGACAGTCTTTTCCAACTCGCGCACCGCCTGGGTCGGAAAACCCAGGTAGTTGTATTGGAAACCCAGCAAGAATCGCAGGGCCGGGTCGGTCGGCTTGTCATTGCGAGCTTTTTCCAGCGCCCGCAACTGATCAGTGAAATTCTGCACGTTGGGATAGAGGTCGGTGTAGTTCTTCACCACAACTCCCCATTGATCCGGAGACATTAGCGACATGGCCATTTGCGTAGCGCCGGCGGCTTCCTCATAGCTGCCCGTGGCGAACATCGCCTGTGCCAGCATCATACCCAACGTGCCATTTTGCGAATCATCAAGCAGAGCGTGCCGCCAATCGTACACCGCTTCCGCATAGTTGCCGGCCTTGAAAGCCACTTCGCCGAGATCGGCATAGTTCTGTGCTTGGGCTGGGTTGGTCGCCACGGCAGTGGTCAGACCTTGATCCGCGACCGGCGCGTACGACGCATAGCCGCCGTAGTAGTTGTTGCCGTAACCATATCCATTGCCGTAACCGTAGCCTCCATACCCGCCATAACCGCCGTATCCGCCATAGCCTCCATACCCGCCGTAGCCCCCATAGCCGAGACCGTAGCCCAGCCCATATCCCAGGAAGGGGAAGAAGCCGAAGGGATAGCCGAAGCCAAAGCCAAAGCCTCGTCCAAAACCGTAGCCCAATCCGTAGCGGCCGTATCCAAATCCGCGGCCGTAACCACCGTAGCCCCCGTAACCGAGGCCGCGATTGAAGCCGCCGCCGGCGAAACGATTGTTGACCCCGTTCGTGCGGTTGAAGTTCGCTGTATGGTTCATGCCCCCCATGCCGCCGCTATGGCGCGCCAGGAACGAGTTGCCACCCATCCCATTCATGCCACGTCCGGCCGAGCCCGCTGCAAAGTGGCTGCCTGCGCCCGCGCCAGCCCCCGAGTGCCGCGCCAGAAACGAACTCTGCGATCGTCCGGCACTGCCGGCTGCTCCACGTGAGCCGCCAGCCATGGCGCCGCGCGACATGCCGGCGCTACTTCGTGCGCCGCCTGCCGCGCCCCGATTTCCTCCGGCGTACATTCCACCACGGCTCATGCCAGCGCCGCCGCGGTAGGCTGCTCCTCCGCCGCCTCGATAGCCGCCGCTCATGTGCGCGCCGCCACCGCGATAGCCGCCCCCTCCATGAAATCCTCCGCCGCCGTGATGCCCACCGCCGCCATGACCGCCGCCGTGTCCACCACCGCCGTGCCCGCCACCACCACCGTGGCCACCGCCACCGCCGCCGTGCGCAAAGACGGGGCTGGGAATGCTAAACATGGCGATCGCCAGTGCGATCGCGACAGACCGGAGTGCTCTGAGAGGGGACATGCTCCACGACCTTTCTGGCGGGGACTGTGACCACGATCATCGCAGCCACTATTATCCTTTCTACGCGGCCGAGCCTATGCTACGCATCCCCACAGGAATTACATTCCTGCAAGCCGACGTTGCAGACCGTTGGAAAACCCGCGGTTTTTGGCCCTGCTGTCTGTGCTGACGGTCAATAATGCGGCCAGGGGACCTTGCGCCGGGGGAGTTTCGCGGCGTCACCCGTGCGGGCCAATAGGCTGGCAAAAAAGGTCAGACGGCGGCCAACGTCATTTCGGCGCTGACTGTGAGGCGGGCATGCGAACAACGATGTTGCGCACCGCAGTCTGCACGATACGCCTTGGCGACCCGGACTAATAACGGGCCAAGATTACTGCCAGTCCCAGCGGTCGTAGTCTTCTTGAAAGACGGCCAGCGCCGCGCGTTGCATGGCCTTCAGCACCAACAGATCGGTCCCCCACGGATCCCCCGTCTGGGCGTGGATCTGGTAGATCGCTTCGCAGAACCCCAACGTGTCGCGGGCCCGCTCCATGCGTTCATCACGGTTGGCCGGCGGATAGAAGTTGAAACGTTTCGCCATGACGTTGCGCTCTGCTCGATCGTGGTTAGATGCCGCCGCGACAGTCGGCACGAACGGGGTCGGCTGGCGGCGGTCGCGGATAACCGCGCGGGGCATTCGCCCTGAACTCTTGCCGTAGCGTAAGGATATACGTGAGCCACCGAACACTGGATTTCGCTGTTTTCGCTGAGAGGTCTTTTTCTCGCCGCCAAAGCGGGCCGGTGCGATGAAATACCCCTGCCAAGCTGGCCGGGTCCCGATGCGGCCGGAGTGCCAGGGGTGTAGCACTCAGACGATCAGGCAGGAGACCCTGCCGCCGCAGATGAGCAGTCGGCGCAACCGGCACCTCTCAGAGTGGCGCTCGTCGCAAAGCACGTTGTCGAGGAACGCGGCAACCGGGCCGCATCACTCCAGCTCGTGGATGTCCGAAAGGACGCCGCGAGGAATGCAGACCGTGAGCACGGTCAATCTGCCGACGGCCTTGTGCTTGACGCCGCGCGGGACGTACACGACGACCCCTTTGTGCAACTCGATTACTTCGTCGTCGAGGATCATCGTCCCTTCGCCGTCGATGATGTAATAAAACTCATCGGTGCGGGCGTGATAGTGCAGCTTGGCGTCGTGAATCTCGACGTGATGCACTTCGGCGGCGGCCCCATCGCTCTCTTCCACGAGGCAGTGGATCTGACCGCATGTCTCGGCCCACGGCTTTACCTCGGCCGGATCGCGTCGCAAGAAAGAGGTGTGCGTGCTCATCAAGGCCTCGCGCGGCAAAAAGGAAGTTAAAGAGCTGTCTACCAGCCGGCAAACGTGCCGCCAAGATCGTTATATAGCCCTGGGCAGCGCCGAGCAATTTAAATGACCATAACCGAGGGGTGCGTGCTTCCGACGTGGCGCAGCTACTGCCGCACCGGTCGGACGTGCTTTATTTCTCGATCGACCGGGGGTTCTTCAAGTAATAGAAATGGCCGTCTTCCGCGCCCCCCAGGAAATCCGGTACATCATCGCCGTCGAAATCGACGACTGTGGGGCTGACGTCGTGCCCTTCGATATTTTCTGCCACGAGAGATCCACTATTGCGAAAGCGGAATCTTCCCAGCGGCGATTCCAGTTGTAGCAGCACGTCGGCGCTGGTCGAGTTAATCAGGAAATCGAAGCGGCCATCGCCGTTCCAATCGGTCACGCACAGTTTGCGCCGGCCACTGCCGCCTGCGCGACGATCGTTGAGTCGCAACGGACGATCTTGTTCGTCGACGAAGACACGTTCCGGTGGCAGGAGGATTGGCTTGCCATCGCGCCGCGCGCGACGAAACAGCGCCAAATACCCTTCGCTGTCGAGCATGGCCAAATCGGTTAGACCGTCACCGTCGAAATCGAAGACTACCGGCGTGGTGCGCCATTGCGTTACCAACTCGTCGCTGCGCGGTGTCCACCAGGTCCAAGCCGGTTTGGGCGGCAGGCCGGGCCACGCGACGGCCACACTTTGAGCGGCTTTCAAATTCGGTGTACCAATCGCTCCCTCGTTGCGCAGCCATTCGACCCGGCCCCAGATCGAATTGAGGACGATATCCGGCCGATCGTCCATGTCCCAATCGGCAACCGAAAGCGTTGTGTAACCCCATTTCGCTTCCGCCGGTCCTTGAATGCTGCCGTTGGGACCCGCCATGACGCGGTAGGGCTTGCCTTCTACCTTGAGCCGTCGCGGCGCGCTCCAACGCGGGGCAGCCGCGCGCGGGCCGCTGAGATTCGCGAACCATTCCAGGTAGCCGGCCGTGTTACCGGAAACGATATCTGTGTCGCCGTCTCCATCCCAGTCGAACCCTACCGGCGTGGCCAGCGCGCCACATTTCAACTCGTCGGCGACCTGCTGGAAATAGCGCGGCGGCAGAAAAATCGGCGTGCCGTCGGCGGTGCGGCCACCGGAATTCTCGACCAATGCCACGCGGCCGTCTTCGTCTCCTACGACTAAGTCGATATCACCATCTCGGTCCCAATCAAAAGCCACCGGCACGATCATTTGCAAATCCATCGTCAGGGCCGTTCCGTCGCGCGTTACCAAGCGTCGGCCCGCGGCATAGCGCGGCGCGCTGCGAGTGCCGACGTTCTCGAAATAAGTGAAGCCGTCCAGAAACTCTCCGCACAACAGATCGAGGTCGCCGTCCCCGTCGAAGTCTTCGAAGTTCGGCGTCGGACAGCCGAAAGCGTCGACCGGTTTGCCATCGGACAACACCATTGCCGGCGCAGCATAGTTCGGCGCGGCCGTTGTGCCCGTGTTACGCAGCCGGTAGACGAAACCGTGCAGCGGGCCGTTTTGCCATTTTCCTTTGGCGTCCCACGCGTCGTCCCAGCCGTAGTCGCTCCAGTCTTCTATGCCCACGACCAGGTCTACCGCGCCGTCGCCATCGTAGTCCGTATATCGCCACTGGTTGTGGCGGATCTTGCTGCCGCGAGCTTGCGGCGCCGTGCCGCGCGGGGTGTGAATCGGCAGAGGCACATTCAGCGCCACCGGCTTTTCCAGTCCGGTTCGCAAAAAGTCCGGATACTCGTTCCCCGGTGTCAGCACGCGCAGCCGGCCGTCAACAAAGCTGGGCATCACGTAATGCACCGCCTTGCTCAATCGCCGCGCCGGTTGAAACACGGGGAACTTCTCGCGCACCGTGTCGCCCGTCGTGTTCTCGAACAACCAGATGCCGTTGGATGGCTTGTCTGGGCAAGAAACGATCAAATCGAAATCGCCATCACCATCTGCATCGCATGGCACCGGCCAGGCCCACAGCCCTACGCCTAAATCGACAACTAAACCTGGGTTGTTGTATTTGAGGCGCGTCAGGTTTCCGGCCGCGGCACCGGGCACAGTGGCTTCATCGGCCAATAACCGTGCAACGAAGACGGTCAGAGCGCAGGCGACGCCCAGTGCGAAGAGCAATTGCAATCGACGCGCGCGACGGAAAGCATTGGCGTGAATTTTCAATCCAATCGTCTCCACCGCTGGATATCTTGCGCAATCGCATCGCACTAGGGATGATCGCCGTTGACCTCGGCTTCGATCAATTTTACATCGAGTCCGTCGATCTCTTGCAGCGAGCGGCCGGCGATGCCTTGCAGATCGCCATACATTCCGGCGGTGGCGTCCAGAACAGCGCGGATTTGGTTTGCTCGTTTTGCCCAGAGACGCGTCATCATCGTGCGCTCTTTCTCTAGATCCGCATTCATGTCGGTGAACTTTTCTGCGATTGCCTCGATGCGATGGCGGAACCGCGGACCTGTCAGATACTGATAGACGAGCTCCATCTTGGATTGTTGTCCTTCGCCCGCCTGCCGGGCCGCGGCCAATTCGATCAGCGAATAGCGCAGCGCGATCGCCACCGGCACGGCGAAGCGGTGCGCGGCGACCCACACACCGTCGACGATGTTGAACGTCTCGATTTCTTTGGGGAGCGCTTGGGTGACGATCAGCGCGATCTCGGCCTTCGCAGCGCGTTGGTCTTCTCGCAATTTGGCCAGCCAGCCGTCGCTCCAGTTCTTCGTCCGTTTCGATTCCCACAGGATGGTGCCGCACGGCTGCCCTGCAGGACTGACCACGCGGTGAATGACGTCGCCACCGTGCTCTCCCTTGGCGACCGGCTCGATCGAATCCAGAGGGAACGTGGAACGCAACAGGGTTTCGAGCTCGAGTTCCTGGACCTCGCCCTGCAATTGTTGCGATCCCTGTTCGGCGCGTCGCTTGAGCTCCTCGACCTGCCGTTGCATGGCGGCGATCAATTCGTCTTTTTCCGCGACTTTGAGCTTGAGACCTTCTTCAGCCTCGAGCCGGGCCTTGTCGCGCACGGCAAGGAGCGATTCTTGCACTTTTTTCTCGATGGTCAGATCCATCTCGCGGCGGGCATCGTCCAGTTCGCGTTGTTTGCGCAATAACTCGGCCTGGTCCTTCTGCGCCGCGGCGAGCTTGACGTCGCGATCGGCCAGCACCTCTTGCAGGGCGGTCAACTCGGTAGCTTGCTTTTCTAGATCGGCCGACAGCAGGCGGCGGGCCTTCTTCGATTCTTCATCGACGATTCTGTGGCGCTCGGCCGTGAGCTTGGTTTCCACCTGTTCGTCAATGGTGGCGCGGGCCTTTTCGATGCCGGCTTGTTGCTCGCGCAGTGCGGCCTCGCGAACGGCCACCTCGGCGTCTTTGGCCGTCAACTGGCGCTCGTAACGTTGCCGCGTCGACTCGATCAGCGGCGCCGCCAGCGATTCGGTGAGCTTGATCTCGGTCTTGCAATTGGGACACGTGATCGTTGGTTCGGTCATGGAACAGTTTTCCGCACGATGTCATTTGGGGGCAACCCTTCGGATATCACTACCGGCCAGGGATGTCAATAAGTCGGGCGCAACGCCGAATTGCTTTTCGGGGTCTTGATCGCGGCGATGCGGACCAGCCGTACCTGTGGGTCGACAGCGGTCAATCCATCCTCGACAATTACGGCAGAAATGCGGCGCCGCGAGGCGGGGCGATGCCTGGGGGTATCTTAGGATTCACGCCGCGATCGCTTGCCAAGAGTGCCCATCGGGTTCCTGTTTTAGGGTGCAGTAACGGAACTTCGCGATGCAACAACTGCTGACGGCCATCGGCGGACCGATCTTCGGCAAGGAGTTGATCGAGACGGCGCGCCGCAAGCGATACTTCGTCAATCGCATGTTGTACGCGTCGGCACTGTTGATCGTGGTGTCCCTGGTCTGGGTGAACGCCAGCTACCTGTGGCACGGTGGCACCACGATTCGCGAGATGGCGCAGTTCGCCCACGAGGTCTTCCTGGCCGTGAGCATTGTCGAATACGGGGCCATCTGGTTTTTTGTCCCCGTTTTTGTGTGCGGGCTGATCGCCGCCGAGCGCGAGGCGCAAACGCTCGACCTGTTGTTGACGTCGCAATTGAGCGACCGCGAGATCGTAATTGGCAAACTCTGCAGCCGGCTGGCGATCGTCGTGCAGATTTTGCTGTCGACATTGCCCGTGGTGTGCCTGGTGGGAATGTTCGGCGGCATCGAAGCCAGCAGCATAGGGCAAACGCTCATGTCCATGCTGCTCGCCATGCTTTATGCCGGCGCGTTTTCGATCTATTTTTCCTCGACCAGTCGCAGCCCTGTGGGGGCGCTCGTGCGGACGTACTGGTGGCTGGCCGTTTTGTTGATCGGATTGCCTATCTGTACGGGAGGGTTGCTAGACCTGCTGGGGGTTTTACGAAACAGTCGTTTTTTGGTCCTCGTTGTCGGCCAGGTATTTTTCAATCCGCTGGCAACCTTGACCGTAACGCTAAATCCTTTATTCGCCCGGCAATTGCGCGGTTATCTCGGAGAGTGGTACTACGCGCCGATGTACATCATTCCTACGCTGCTGAGTGTAGCATTAGTTTGGCGGGCGATCGCGCGACTGCGCGTTGACCCTTGCAAACTTCTCCTATCGCGGCTGGGAAGCTGGCTTTTGCACCGGTATGCCCCGGGCGTAGTGCGCCGGCGGGCACGTCGCGTTACATCGCGTGCCACCCGCGCCGAGCGGTGGCTAGGTCTGACTACGATTGCCAATCCTGTTTGGCTCCGCGCGCGGCTGGCACGCGTCTACGATCGTGAGGGCTACATCGGCCGCATTCAATGGATGGGTTGGGCGGTGGCGGTCGCCTTTGTCGTTCTGTTGGCACTGTTAAACCCGCGCGAATTGCATCGCGACGACCCGGCCTTTGGAATGTTGATTCCCACCTGGTTCGCGCTCGGATTACTGACGACGATCTTTGCCGCCAGTTCGCTTGTGAATGATCGCCGTCGCGGCTTCTTCGACCTGGTGCTGGTCACCACGCTGGAGCCACGCGAGATCGTCGATGGCACGTGGCTGGCCGTTTGGCAACATGTACGCAGTACCTGGTGGCTGGCGGTGATATTTACCGGTTTGTTCACGGTCACCGGCAGTATCGTGCCGCGCATGGCGCTGGTATCGCTAGTCACAGGGACTCTGTTTTGTGCCACGATCATTAGTTGCGGTGTGATGACTTCGCTTGCCGCCACGCGGCTGCCGCAGTCGCTCGTACCGACATTCTTGCTCACGATGGTGACGACAGTTGGAACGGGTTTGATGGTCGGGTTCTGCCGTCAATGGTCAGGACCGATAGCATGGACTCTCGCGGCGGCCCTCCTCCTGGGGACGATTGCCTGGCGGCGGCGTAACCTGTCTCCTGGGGCGATCGGCGCAACTTTCATCGCCGTGCATCTGGCGCTGGTGTTCGTGGCTACCGCACCGGCCTTTGATGGGCGCAATGAGGCGCTACCACTGGGCTTGTGCAATCCAGCGCCGATGGTGATCGGCGTGCTGGGCGAAAAGCATGACCTTGGCAACCTGTTTTGTTGGCGTCGTAATGGGGCACCGCCCCTGGATACCACCTGGTACGTGCTCGCCTATTGGCTGGCCATGGTGGATACTATTTTGTGGTCGCGGTATTGGACGCTGGCAAATTTCGACCGCCTGACCGGCCGGGTCGGGCTGCACAATACGGCTGGCCGCATGACGCCGCCACGTCACGAGCGCCGGCGGCCGGCAGAGGCCATGCAAACGGTCGCCTAAGCGATCGCACTGATCAAGCATGCCCTGCGCCGAGCGAGCGACGTTTGCTTGCCGCGTGCCAGGGCGGCCTTATCGTTTGGCGGAAGGCGTGCCAGTTGCTCGGCTATTTACTGGCCCCCTCGTCTTGCGGGCTATCGCGCCGAGCATACGCCTGAACGATCGCCTGTTTCCCGCTCGCAGGCCACGAACACGCGGTGGAAAACGACGCCTCTCCGCTGGTGTCAAATTATTCCCTCGCCCAGCTTGATTGAGACAACAGGCTCCCCTAAAATAGGTCGATACTTGAGAATGAGTCTCATTAAATGTAAGTGCGCATGCACTAGCCCTAAACGTCAGCTAGGCGGTAGCCAACTGTGGATGATTGCATTCCCTTGCAGTGTCTCGAGGTAGGACGCGGCGGCGCCGTAACGGCGATCGTCGGCCATCAAGATACCGTGCATCGACTCGACGAAATCGGATTGCGCCAAGGGAGCGAAGTCGAGATGGTGCAATCCGGAAGTCCGTGCATCGTGCGCGTTAACGGCCAGCGATTGTGCTTGCGCGCCGACGAGTTGCTGCGCGTCCTGGTGCGACCCGGAGTGCTGGCGTGAATCGCCTGGCAGAGCTCAAGATTGGCTACCGTGGGCGCGTGGTCCGCATCATCGGGGACGATGAGATCGCCTTGCGACTCTTGGAGATGGGGGTGACGCCAGGGGTAGACATCGAACTGCTCGGCACGGCGCCGTTGGGGGATCCGCTCGAGTTCGAGGTGCGAGGCTATCATTTGAGTATCCGCAAGAGCGAAGCCCACCGCGTCGAGATCGAGTCTCTTTAAGCCATGTCCGTGCGAGTCCTCGTGGCCGGCCGATGCCGCCGCCCGAAGGCCGCGATCGACCAAGAACGGCGATTGTCGCACCGACGGCATTTGAGAATACGTTACGCCCCACTTCCCTCATGACTTCCACTGCCCCAACGTCGGTCTGTGTCGCACTGGTCGGAAATCCCAACACCGGCAAGTCGACCCTCTTCAATGCGCTGGCCGGCGTGCGGCAGCGCGTGGGCAACTACCCGGGCGTGACCGTCGAGAAGAAGATCGGCCACCTAACGCACGGCGGCCGTACGTTCACGCTGATCGATCTACCCGGCACGTACAGTTTGGCGCCGCGATCGCCCGATGAAATGGTGGCAGTCGACGTGCTGCTGGGACGCCGCGACGACGCCCCCACGCCCGAAGTCGTGCTGTGCATTGTCGACGCCAGCAATCTGCAGCGGAATTTGTACGTGGTCAGCCAGGTGCTGGATCTGGGTTTGCCCACGGTACTGGCGCTGAACATGGTCGACGTGGCGCGGCAGCGCGGTATGTCGGTCGACGTCGGCCGGCTGTCGCGGAACCTGGGCATTCCGGTCGTCGAATTGCAGGCCAATCGGCGGCGCGGCGTGAACCAATTAAAAGACGCGCTGGTTGCTGCGGCCGGGCAGGGGAGCGAGCAGCGCTTGAGTCCATTCCCTGAGCCTTTTCGCCAGGAAGTGGCAGCTTTGTGCGAGCGCCTGGATAAACATGCAGTTCCCGGTACCAATGCCGCAGCCGGTGATGGCAAGGCGTCCATGCCGCGTTATCTGGTCGAACGCTTGCTCTTGGACACAACGGGTTACTTGGAAGACGAGATGTTGCGTCACGATGGTCCGGGCTTGCGCGATGCGATTCGCGACGCCCGGACCCGCCTGGCGACCGCCGGTTGCCAGGTGCCCGCCATCGAGGCCGTGGCCCGTTACGGATGGGTAAATGAAACGTTGCAAGACGTCGTCACGCGACCTGCATCGCGCGCCGTGACCTTCGGTGATCGGCTGGACCGAGTACTGACGCATCGCGTTTGGGGTTCGCTCATTTTCTTGTTGATGATGGTGGTGGTATTTCAGTCGGTGTTTTCCTGGGCCGCGCCTGCGCAGGACTTTATCGATGCGGGCGTCGCGCGGGTCGCAACTGTGATCGAGGGGCATCTCGAGGAAGGGGCGCTGCGCAGCTTGTTGGTTGATGGCGTCATCGGCGGTGTCGGCGGCGTGCTTGCCTTCTTACCGCAGATCTTCATCCTGTTTTTCTTCATCGCGCTGTTGGAAGATTGCGGTTACATGGCCCGGGCCGCGTACCTGATGGACAAGCTGATGGTCCGCGTGGGTCTGAGCGGCAAGTCGTTCATTCCGCTATTGTCTTCGTTCGCTTGCGCCATTCCCGGCGTGATGGCCACACGCACGATCGAGAATCGTCGCGATCGCTTGACCACGATCCTGATCGCGCCGCTGATGAGCTGCAGCGCGCGGTTGCCCGTCTATGCACTATTGATCGCCGCGTTTATCCCCGAGCGGAGTTTTTTGGGCGGCCTGCTGAGCTTGCAGGGATTGACCCTGACCGCGATGTATCTGATTGGTATCGTGGCCGCCACGATTGTGGCGCTGGTGTTGAAGAAGACATTGCTGCGCGGGCCGACGCCGCCGTTTGTGATGGAGTTGCCCAGCTACAAGCTGCCAGACCCAACGGTGGTCGCGCATCGAGTGCTGGAACGAGGCTGGTCGTTCGTGCGACGGGCCGGAACTTTGATCGTGGCGGTGGCCGTCGTGGTTTGGGCCAGCTTGTACTATCCGCACGATCCGTCGGTCGAAGCTCCCTTTGTCGACAGTCGGGCGCAGCTCACTGCGCAGCTAGATAACCTGCCGTATGACGATCCGCGGCGCGATTCGGTCGAGGAGCAATTAGCTCAGGTCGATCACAAGATCGCCGGCGCCTATCAAGAGCAAAGCATCCTGGGCCGGATCGGCCACGCTATCGAGCCGGCCGTGCGGCCGCTGGGGTGGGATTGGCGAATCGGCTGTGCCGCGATCGCTTCGTTCCCGGCCCGCGAAGTAGTCGTCGCGACGTTGGGGATCATCTATAATTTAGGAGACATCGACGTGGCCGATCCCGACGCATCGGGCCTGAACAATGCCTTGCAAGAGGCCACGTGGGAGGGAACGGACCGCAAAGTGTTCAACGTGCCGGTCGCCTTGTCGCTGATGGTCTTTTTCGCGCTGTGCGCACAGTGCGCCGCGACACTGGTCATCATCAAGCGTGAAACCGACAGTTGGCGCTGGCCGGCGTTCACGTTCGGATATATGACGGCGCTCGCCTATGTAGGTGCTCTGGTGACTTACCAGGTGGGAATGCTTCTTTCTTGACGGTCTTTTTCTAGAAAGCGGCGCGACGAGCAAAGCGATGACCGTAACGTTCGACAATCTGATCGTGCTTGTCCTGGTGGCCGTGGCCGTCGGCTACCTGGGATCGCGTCTCTGGAGCACCCTCCGCGGCAAGCGGCCAGGATCAGGGTGCGGAGCCTGCGCTAACTGCCCGAGCCAGGGGGCCGACCCTGGCCCCGCCGTGATCAGTGTCGAGTCGCTGAGGCAGTCAGGCGCCAGGGCCGCGCGGTAACCTCAATTGCACCGCGGGTGCCACTGCCGGCGAGCCGGTGCACATTGCGAGCCGACAAGCCGGGCTAGCTGATCTCGCTTGCGGCGGAACTACGTCGCAGGGAAGCCTGACTACCCGGACTATTCCGTCGGCCGTCCCGAGGTCGTGCGTTCGGCCGGCTTGGTCTTTTCCGGCGAGACGACTTGAGCGTAGGCCGAAAACTCGGCTACCACGTCTTCACCAAGATCGGTCGTGAAGCGAATCTTCTGCGCGACCTTGCCGGTCTTCTCGCCGGCCAAGAAGGTGATCGGCACGACGTGCATGGGCTTGGTCGAGTCGCTGGTTTTGAATTCGAAGCTCTCGTCGTCGCAGGTGATGCCCGTGATGCGGAACGGCTTCTTGGCCTTGATGACCAATTGCTTTGTCGCCTTCTGACCCGGCTCTAGCACGCCCATTAACAGTGACGCTGGGCTGACGGTTAGTTCTGCCACGACGCGCCCTGCGACGTCCAGCGGCACTTCGGGCGAGCGTTGATCGTTGGTCATCAGCACGAGTTGTTCGTTGATGGCTCCGCTAGGTGCATCGGGCTTGAGGAACACCTTCAGGTCGTAGGCCACCTGACCGCCGCCGCGGCGCGATTCAACTAATTGTGTATCCAGATACGGGCTGCCAGACTTCACATCCAAAATCTGCCAGTCTTCGCGCCCTGCGTAGCTGATCGAAAGTTGCTTCTCGACGGGTGTGCCCTGATCGACAGTTCCCAGATCGACCTCGCCTGGGTGGATCACGATGTCGCGACGAATGTAGCCGGCCACCTGCAGTTGCACTTCGGCATAGTAGGGCTTGTCGAAGACGACCGTCACCGTCGCGCTGCGTTGACCGAGAAAGCTACGCGTGTTGAAGGCCGCGACGATGGCGCCCTCTTCGTAGGTCTTCAGCGTGTCCTTCAGAATGCGCGGCGTAGTGCAGCCGCAGCTCGAGCGCACGTCGGAAATGTGTGCGTCTTCTTTGTAGGGATTCTGCAGCTTGAAGAAGTACTCGACCTTGGCGCCACGCGCAACGTTGCCGAAGTCGTGGTTCGAGGTCTCGAACATCTTGCGCGCCCAGTCCTGACCATGCGCCGCGCCGGTACAGGCCAATACCCACAACAATCCACAGAAGTGAACTCGAACGCAGGACATACATTCCCCCGCTGGAAGTGTCTGCGGCCGGAAGTCGGCGCGGCGAATCCCAATTGATTCGGCCGCTCATATTATTGCGCGTTGGCGCGGTTCCCGGCAGCACTTAATCGAACGTCGTGGGAACTCTACGACCCTGTTAGGATCGTGTCAACTTGTTTCTGTGAAATGAGATACGATCGAAACGCACCCCTGGCCGGCCGCAATTAATTCATCTTCGGCCATCTGCCCTGTCTGGCTGTAGACACATTCGACGAGTATCCGTCGGTGCCTAAGATGCGGACAATGTGGCGCCTACGGCGCTCCGGAAATGCCGAGGACTCCGGCCGGATGGGCGATGAGTCAGGAGACTGAAACCGCGACCAAGCCCCTGGAGACCGTCGATTCCCACTTTCCACTCCACTCCGTTGGGGTGCCAGCAAACCGGTCCTTCCGCGGGCGAGGTGAGCGGTTCATGCATGCCCTTACTCTCGCGCGCCATCCAACCCAGAACCGCAGGCGTTGCTAGGCCGCGCCCGGCCGGTCGCGTACGATTGTGCCCTAGGGGTCGTAGTCTCTGTATATTCCAGGAAGGAGAGCGTCGGATGAGCGTGCATGATGAACGGAGTGATCGGCTGCCCAGGCCAGATTCAGGGCATGCCGGCCGGGTGAGCGCGTCGTCAGCGATCGGCGGAATCTTGGCGGTGTGCATGCTCGCCTGGTGCCTGACGGCCACCGTCTCGGCAGCTGCGCCAGCGACGACCGCCCTGTCGGTCATTGGCTCTCCTGCCGCCGTCATGCTTTCCGCGGCCCTGATCGGTGCCGCGGCACCCGAAGAAGCGGCGGACAAGGCGGCCGGCGAGAATCCCTTTCCGCGCCGGATCGCAGCCCCCGAGCTGTCCGGCGGTGTCGACTGGATCAATACCGATGGCCCGCTCGAAATTAAGGGCCTGCGTGGCAAGTTCGTGTTGCTCGACTTCTGGACTTATTGCTGCATCAACTGCATGCACATCTTGCCCGAGCTGAAGAAGCTAGAAGCCGACTTTCCTAATGAACTGGTCGTGATCGGGGTTCATTCAGCCAAGTTCGAAAACGAAGAGGATTCGAAGAACATTACCGAAGCCGTGCTCCGCTACGAGATCAAGCATCCGGTGGTGAATGACGCGCGGCATAAGATCTGGGACCGCTTTAGCGTTCGCAGTTGGCCAACGGCCTATTTGATCGATCCCGAAGGAAAGGTTATTTACGGCCGCAACGGTGAGTTCAAAGCAGCCGAATTCGCGGAACTCCTCAACAAGGGCATTCCCTACTATCGCAAAAAAGGGACGCTCGACGAGAAGCCCTTGCGCTTCGCGCTGGCATCCGAGCGTGCGGTTGACACACCGCTGCGCTTTCCGGGCAAAGTGTTGGCCGACGAAACGGGTGGTCGCCTGTTCATCGCCGACAGCAACCATAATCGGATCGTCATTGCCGGGCTGGACGGAACGCTCGTCGGCGTCATCGGCACCGGTGCGATCGGCGCGGACGACGGCGACTACCAGAGCGCGACGTTCAACCATCCTCAAGGCATGGCACTGAGCGGCGACACGCTATACGTGGCCGACACCGAGAATCACATGCTCCGCAAGATCGATCTGGCCGGCAAGCGCGTCAGCACGATCGCCGGAGACGGTCGGCAGGCGGCCGGCTGGCCGGGAATCGATATGGATGATTTCGCGGCGGGTGCCGGGAAGATGCCCGAGCGTTTCGTTGGCAAGCCACGCGAGACACAGTTGAACAGTCCTTGGGATTTGCAGATTCACGGCCAAGATCTGTTCATCGCCATGGCCGGTCCCCACCAGATCTGGAAAATGCCGCTCGACGAGTCCGAGATCGGTCCCTATGCGGGCAACAGTCGCGAGGATATTGTCGACGGTCCCTTGCTCCCCTCACAACCGTACGAAGCGGGTTACGCGTCCTTCGCGCAGCCCAGCGGTCTGGCGGCCGACGACGACACGCTGTACGTGGCCGATAGCGAGGGAAGCTCGATTCGCGCCGTGCCGTTCGATCCCAGCAAGCCGGTACGCACCGTCGTTGGGACGGCCGATCTTCCGGCGGGACGGCTGTTTGTCTTCGGCGACCACGATGGCGTGGGCCGCGCCGTGCGCTTGCAGCATCCGCTGGGAGTAGCGCTGGTCGATGACCTGCTCTACGTGGCGGACACCTACAACAACAAGATCAAGGCTATCGATCCCCTGAAGAAAACCGTGCATACGATCGCCGGCACAGGCAAGCCGGGGCACGCCGATGTGCCGGCGGCGTTCGACGAGCCGGCCGGGTTGTCGGGCGCGGCTGGCAAACTCTACGTCGCCGATACCAACAACCATCTCATCCGTGTCATCGACTTGGCCGGCGGGAACCGCGTATCGACGTTCCAGGTCCGCGATCTGACGCCGCCCAAGCTGGCGGCCGCGCCAGGGCAGAATCCGCGCAACGACCAAAGCCACGGCCAGGAAATTCGCATCGATAAAACATCTCTTCAGCCGCAAGACGGACTGGTGTGGCTGGCTATGAAACTGGCGCTGCCGGCCGGTTACAAGATCAACCCGCAAGGGCCAATGCGATATAAGGTCACGGCCGTGAATGAATCCGGGCCGCTCGATCGTGCGTACCTGGGACGTAGCAACAAGGTCGATCCGCCGGCAACCGAGTTCCAAATCGAGCTTCCTGTGGCAAAGGAAGCCGGAGATGAAACAATTGCCGTGGAGGCTGACTATTACTACTGTCAGGAGGGAGAGGGGGGCGTTTGCAAGGCTGGCCGCGTGACTTGGACAGTGCCGCTTTTGATAGGCGGGCCGCTTTTGATAGGCGGGCCACTTTCGATAGGCGGATCGGCAAGCCGTGCCACGTTGCCGTTGCGGCTGGAAGTCGAATAATAGCCCAAGGCGATCTACAGTAAGCGGATTTAATGCTGCACGAAAAGTGACGCACCCAACAAATGCGTCTTTTCTGGCGGCTGAGCCGCTCTAGAACGTTTTCGGCGCGCTGCTGCCAAGTATTACCGTTGGGCGGGGGGCACCCGAGAAGGGGGCCAAGCCGCGGTGGGTTTCGACAAAATTAGTTAGTATGCAATGGAGTCGAGCGAAAAGTTGGAAAAAATTTCGACCACCACATTCCATCTTTTTACTTGATCCTCTAAACTCAGGTCACGGGGGTCGCGGGCTAATTCGGGTGATCGGCCCCCGATTCTTACATTTTTTATTCGGAGCAAGAGGCCACTGTGCTACGAGAAAGGGAGACTGTTATGCGCTTATCGCGGAGAACGGGATTCACACTGGTTGAGTTGCTGGTTGTCATCGCCATTATTGGAATCTTGATTGGCTTGTTGCTGCCCGCCGTGCAAGCCGCACGCGAGGCTGCACGCAAATCGCAGTGTCAGAACAATCTCAAGCAATTCGGTCTGGCTCATCAAAATTATTTGAGCGCGATGGGCGTGTTCGTTCCTGGTGGCCTTGTCGACCCCGTCAAAGGTACCGCTTACGCTAGTGCAACAGCAATGCTGCTCCCCTACTTTGAGCAGGCCGGAGCGGCATCGATGTATAATTATTCCCAAGCATGGACGACTCAGCCGCAGGTAGTTGCCAACTTGGTTATTCCTAGTTGTGTCTGCCCGTCGGACGACAAGGACAATCCCATCTATTTCCCCTGGCTGGATTGCGGAACTACTACCGTCTCTGCCCTTTTTCCCGTTCCTTCGCCCACGGGTTCCATAACCGGCTCACTTGGCACCGGCATGACGACGTTCAATGGTCTCTTCGGCTCCTTGGATTATGCACTTTCCGCAGGCATCAATGACGCGTTCTGCGACCAACCAACCACCGCGCCGAATTGGGAACGGGGTATGTTCGCATACGACATGCTCAATACCGCACAGGGCGTAAGTGATGGGCTCAGCAATACATTTATGATGGGGGAAGCCGCGGCGTCGGTGAAGTGGGGATTGCGTACCAATACGAACAGCTTAACCGCCTATTCGAATCCTTTGAAACCTTATCAGTATGTTCCGATCTGGGCCTGGATATCCGGTGAGCCGAACTACTCGCCGTTCGTTACCCTCTCCGGAAGCCCGCCAATGTACGCTGGCGGGCCACTCGGTACGACCATTTTCCCACTGAACATGAATCCGGTGACGCATACGATGGCCGCACAAACTTTACAAATGAGTCTCAGTACAAGTGCATGCGGTAGTAGCGTTAGCCAGAACCCTGGGCTGCACTTCATGTCTGGCTTTCGTTCCTCCCATCCGGGGGGCGGCAACTTCTTGATGGCCGACGGCAGCGTACGATTCGTTCCCGCCACGGTCGATTCAGTTGGAACCGGCACAGCCAATGGGCCCGTCGGGTACCTCCCCTCGGGTGTCAGTGGTGCACAGCAAATTCTGCTCACATCGGGCTCATATCCGAACTTTACCTTTAATGTCACCTGGCCCAGTTCGAACGGTGCGCTCCCCACCGTGGGCGTCTATCAAGCACTTTCCACGCGGGCCGGTGGCGAGCCTGTTTCGCCTCCGTGATTTGTCTAACGGGGCGGCTGCGATCGTCGCTTTTCGGGCGACGATCGCAGCTCACCCGCACCTTCTCGCCCCGCGAGTTGCGACATTCCGACTTTGGGTGCCATGCTCACGCAAAACGTGAGCATGCTTCGTTTAACCCCTGCGCTCGTGTCATCATCTCTGGGGCGCTCTCCATTTCCAGTGCCCGCGTGGCGTCACCCGCCACGGTCCGCGGGCACTATAATTTGACGCATGTCAACGGATGTGCTGTTCGTCAACGGGGATCTGGTCCTCTCGGATCGCGTTCAGTCTGCGACCCACCTGCTGATCGGCGGGGCGCGGATCGTGGCCATTGGCCCGGACGGTGACCATCCATCCGCGCATCACGCGCAATCGCCCAGCGTGGGCGGTGCGCACGTGATCGATGCGCGCGATCATTACATCGTCCCTGGCTATGTCGACCTGCACGTCCACGGTGGCGCGGGCGCGGATTTCATGGACGGCACCGCCGAGGCCTTTTACACCATCCGCGCGGCGCACGCGCGGCATGGCACGACGAGCTTGCTTCCCACCTCAACCGCGGCACGGCCCGAGCAGATTCTGGCGATGTTGACCGAGTGTTCTCGGCAGCGACTGGCCGACGATGGTCGCGGGGCCCGCGTGCTGGGTGCCCATCTGTACGGCCCCTACTTTCGCGCCGAAGCGCGCGGCTGCCATCCCGGCGACGGCGTTCGTCCGCCGGTGGTGCAGGAATATGAAAAATACCTGGAGCTGGCGGCGGCAATCGCCACGGCCTCGGTCGCCCCCGAGCTGCCGGGGGCCGAAGCGTTCGCCCGCGCCTGCGTCGCCCGCGGCATTCGCATGAACGCCGGGCATTCGCACGCCACGTTCGAACAGGCCGAGCAAGCCATCGGCTGGGGCGTGCGGCACGTCGACCATCTGTTCTGCGCCATGTCGGACCGGGCCAGGTTACGGCAATCGCAACCTTTTCCAATGCGCGGCGGCCTGCTCGAGGCGACGCTCTATTTCGACGAGTTGACGACCGAAGTCATCGCCGACGGGCGTCATCTGGCGCCCGAGCTGCTCCGGCTGGCCTACAAGGTCAAAGGGCCCGATCGACTGGCCCTGGTCACTGACGCCAACCGCGCGCTCGACATGCCGGACGGTCCCTACATGTTTGGTCCGCGCGACGGGGGCGAACCGATCCTGCGGCGCGACGACGTGGGGTTGATGCCCGACGGGCAGGCGCTGGCCTCGGGCGTGCAGGGGATGGATCATCTGGTGCGCACGTTCATCAAGGCCACCGGCTGCCCGCTGTGGGAGGTCGTCCGCATGGCCTCGCTCACGTCGGCCCGCATCGCGGGCTGGGACCACGAGCTTGGCAGTATCGCCGTGGGCAAGCGCGCCGATCTGCTGTTATTGGACCGCGCGCTCAACGTGCGACAAGTGTTCCTGGGCGGCCAACGGTTCGCCGCGCTACCGTAGCGATTGCAGCAATGAACCACAAATGGCACGAATGAAGGACACAAGACGGAAAACACGGTCACTGAGTCGGCCAACTGCACGTCTGATTCTTCATTCGTGCAATTTGCGCGATTTTGGGTCAAATCTTTCTCCAAATCGTCGACACGGATAGCGTGATTCCGCGTCACGTGCCATGGATTTCCGACGTGCCTCGTGCTACGTCCAAATGTCTGACGTGCAATCGCCGCCGGGGTAGCGCATCTCGTGGGCGCGCGCGGGGCCACCTGGTTCGCGACCGAAGTCGACCAGGAAGTGATCGTTGATTTTCATACCACCGGCCGGATCACAATCGATTTGCAACAGATACGACCCGGTCTTGGCCATCTCGGGATAAAATTGGTTGTCCCAACTGCTGAAGAGCGAGCTCGTGACGTACAGTCGCCGGCCATCGAGACTCAATTGCAACATTTGCGGACCGCCCGTCAGCTTGCGATTGGCGACGGTGACCTCCTTGCCCGTCACGCCGCCGCACCACACCTGGCCGGTTAGGCGCGGCTGCGCGGGATTCGAGATGTCGTATTGCCGAATGTCGCCGTGCAGCCAGTTGGAAAAGTACAGATAGCGATCGTCCATCGAGACCAACTGATCGGTGATCAGCCCGGGCACGGGGAACGGCCAGCCTTTGACCTCAATCGGCTCGACGGCCATCACCTTGTCGACCTGCCAGTCGTCCGCGGTCTTGTGCCAGTGCCACACGGTGCTCGAGAGCGCGGCGCCGACGAAGCCGTGCGTGCTGTCGGGATTGTGCAAAAAGCGCACCTCCAGCGGAATGCGTCCCTGATCGCCCAGGTCGACCGTTTTCACGATGTTGCGCTGCTGCCAATCCCAAAAGTGGAGGTGCGTGCCATACTTGCCGGCCGAGACGTCCTCAAGCTGGAAGCCCTCGAAGTAGGTTTTCGGCGCGGACCATTCGCTGGAGACCATCACGTTATGGCGCGGCTGATACCAGAAGTCGTAATTGAAACGCATGCCCGCCGCGTTTTGCTCCCAACGGCCCACGACGTCGAAATTCTCATCCAGTTGCAAGAAACCGCCGGGGGCGCTGCCGTCGCGATCGCCGAGCATCGAAATAATGATCCGCCCGTCGGGCGCACAGTGTACGGTATGCGGCGCCGTGAGATTCGTCTTGGCCTTGACCGTTTCCGGCGCGATCACCTTGCTGAGCGCGGGAGCCCGTGGGTCGGCCGTGTCGACGATATGTATCCGGCTTGAGCGATGGCCGGGCAGGATCAGATATCGCCGCGCCTTCGTTCCATCGCCATGGCATGAGCTGCAAGCGTTCCATCCGAAATGGTGCAACTCGTCACCCACGTTGGGCATCGCCAGGCGGTGGATCACTTGCGAGTACGTCGGCGATGCGGGGTCGACGTCGACCGTGGCCAGGAAGTCGGGCTTCTTGATGTCGGTCCCCACGTACAGCCCGATGGTATACAGCAACTTTTCAGGCGGAGCTTTGGCGGCCTCTTGCGGCGAGGCATAGCCTGGCCCGCAGCAGTTGGGCGGCGAGGCAGAGGATTGCGGAGGCGTTTCCGCAGCCAGCAACCGAGGAGCAATTCCGGCGGCGGCCGTAGCGAGCAGAAAATCTCGACGATGCATGGATGACCTCCGTGACAAGCGTGGTCTGTGCAAACGTCTCGATTATACCGTGAAGGTAAAACCGCGGGCCTGCTAACTTGGCTTAATGGCTTTGGCAGCAGCCTGCGCCCGGGCGCGCTGCGCGATCGTGCCCAGGTCGACTAGCGACGCGTGGTCGCCAGCCTTGGCCACCATCTGGCACATCAAATCGACCGCGCGGAACTGCGGATCGGTGACGTACAGGCAGGAAGGATGCCCCAGGAAATCATACACCGAGTGGTTTTCAATGGCCCAACCCAACCCCCGCCGGATCGATTCGAGAAACCACTCGAGCTGCCAGCGACCGTGGCGAAAGGCCCCGATATCGCTGATAGGGCTCATCGGCACTTCGCATAAACCGCTCTCGTACAGAAACGGTTGCGCCGCGGCCTGTGCTTGCACGATGCCGGCGTAGATGGCTTCGCTGGGCTCTTGGCCGGGGTCGGTATTCGGATGCGCGGGATACTTGCTGCTGACCCAATCGAAGCCTTGCGCCGAGATCAGCTTCTGCACATCGGGGCGATCGGCCAATCCCATTTGAAAACCGCCGGGCGTGCGAAATCCATCCACGCGAATGCCGGCCCGCTCGGCGAGCGCCACGGTCGCCAGGCGGATGTTTTCGACGATCGCCTGCTCAGGGCTTCTCCCCTCCAGAAGCCAGGGGGCGCGTTGGAAGCGAAACTGCACGTCGTCGGGCTTGGTTGCCCGTACGTTCACGTGATCGTAGGTGTGATTACCCACACGATGGCCGGCCGCGACGAGATCGCGCAACCAGTCGACGTTTTCTTGCTCGCACACGCGTCCGACGGCAAACAGATGCACGACGCCGCCGACCGCTTTGACTCGGCGACAGGCCTCGACCGTGTAGGCCTTTGTCTCGGCATTGAGATTCCCCTTTTCATAGTCCCAATGCGTATCTTCCCAGTTGGGAAAGTTGCGGCTCATTTCCAGGTCGAGCGTGATAGCGACATGCGCGCGATCGGTGCGCGGTGCGGACTCGGCCGCAAGGACCGCTTGAGCACGCGTTCCGGCCAGGGCGCCGGCACCAGCGATTAGACTGGCGCGCAGAAAGTCGCGACGATCGATGCCCGGCCGCGGATACCCGTCGTGCTCTGTCGATTCAAGCATCGGTTTTCCTTGCTGGTTTAAAGCCGCGAGCGGCCAGTGCCAAGTTTTCGATGCAAGCAGGGGCATCAATTATTGTTGCGCCTGACCGGCGGGCAGAGGCCGAATCCACGAAACCTGTGTCACCAGATGGTCCAACGAGGCAAACGAAATCGCCGCATTGGTGGCAAATCGCGGATCGGGGTTGGCTGGGAACGTGGCCACCGTGGCGTCGCCGACCAGGAATACGTTGAAATCAGGCGACAGGTTATCGTAGCCGGCCGTCGTTTTGCAGAAGCACATGTCGGTGTTATAGCCAGTCAACAAGACATGCCGGATACCTTGCGCCTTGAGAAATGCACGCAGCGGGTCGTACCCCTCGCCGTCGTAAATCACGACGTCGCGTGGTGCGACGTCGATATGCTTCGACACCGGGACAGGCAAATCCCAAAAGCCCTCGTGGTTGAAGGCCGCCGTCGCGTCCAAGCCGCGGAACTGGCGGAAGTAATCCGGCACCGGTAAATCGGCCGCCAGCTTCAACTCGGTTGGCAGTGTTCCGCCACGATAGTCGAAGCTGGCGAGTTTTTCCGCCAATTGCGCCGCTCCTTGGGATCGGTCGCCGTCCGACGGCTCGCCGCGGAAGGAGCGATACATTTTTTTCCGCGTCGGGTCTTCTTTGCCCGGCAGACTATAGAGAACCAGCCCCACGCGCGGTCTCAGCGATTTCAAAAAGGGATTGATGACTTCGGCAATGTGCCGGTTGAGAATGAGATTCTTCTCAGGCGTGCATTGAAAGGCCGCGCCGGCCGGCTGCGGCGATCGCCAGCCTTGACCATCATCAATTCCCCAGGGATGCACGACGATGATCGCCGTGTCACGGCCGCGCAGCAGATTGGGGAGCTCGACGATGCCGCGCGCGTTGTACGAAAATCGCCAAGCCCGCACGGCCAGGTCGGCGGCCGAATCCTGTACGAGCGTGGGTGCCTCGAAACGCCGCGTCTCGCGCACCGGTTCGACGAATTCTGGATAGTCGGCCAATAATGGCTGTGGGTTTGCCACGGGCGACAAGCGATTGTCGTACGAACGCGGCGCCGCTGGGGCCTGAGCATTCATACCATTGACACAGGTGGTGACAAGCGCCGCACCAGCTATGATCGTGGCGAGGATGTTCGTGCGGTGCCCCGATGTGCATCGCTTGTCTCGCTCGCGTATTCGTCGGCAGTACATTTTCGATCTCCAGGCAATTGCAGCCCCGATGATTCTTCACAGCTAGACAGGACTCACTTCGCGCTCCCTGCCGGCGGCGCGATTTGCTCGAGCCAGGCAAACAGATCGCGTAGATTCTGCGGAGTCAATTGTTCCGCAATGTTGTCGGGCATCAACGAGTTGGGCGATTCGGCCAGTGACTCGATTTGACTGCGCGGCAGACGCAGCCGTTCGTTCTTGGCCGTCAACAGGGTCAGGTTGCCCGCATCTTGATCCACGATCAAGCCCGACAGCACGCGGCCGTCGCCCGTCTGCACGGTGTAGTTCGTATACTCTTTGCGCACCACGGCGTTGGGGTCGACGATGCTATTGAGTAGGAAGGCGCGGTCGCGGCGGTTGGCATGCGTCAGGTCGGGGCCGATCTTTTCCCCTTCGCCAAACAGCGTGTGGCACGTGCCGCAGTGCTTGCCGAACAGTTCGCGCCCCGGCTGTGCGTGGCCATCGGCCGCGCGCAGGTCATTGTTCAAGCGGCGCGCCACGGCCAACCGCTCCTCGGTAGTGGCTGGCTGGATCGCCCCCCAATATTTTCGCACCAACGCGTCCAGATCGGCATCGCCATGCGAGGCCACTACGCGCAGCTGCTCGACCGGAATCTCCTGCGGATCAAGTTCGCCGCGGGCCACACGCTCGAGCAAAAGTCCGGCCCAGGGACGTTTCGCCAGCAGCACGTCCCGCGCTTGGCTGCGCAAGGCCGCGGGCATGCCGCCGTAGGCGGCGAGTATCGTCGCGGCCAGGTTCGTATCGTTACCCCGCGCAAGCGCCCGCAGCGCCGCGGATTGCAACGGTTCGCCTGCTCCCTTGCTGATAAGTGGCGTCAATCGCACCAGCAACGCCGGCGGGCAAACATCGGCCAAAACGTCGATCGCCGCTAGCCGCGCCTTGTCGTCAAGGCGATTGTCGAGCGCGCGGGCGAGCAAATAATCTGCCACGTCTGTATTGCCAAGCCTCGCGGCCAAGCGCGCGAGCACCGCATCGTCTCGATCGCTTTGCCAGGCGGCATTGACCAGAGCGACGAGGGCTTGCGGCGTTTCGGCTTCCCGCGCACGACCACGCCATCCTTCGTCGAGCGCCGCCAGCAGCGGCTGGCGCGCCTTGGCGCTCGGTGCGGCTGTGAGAATCATCAGGCACGACTCGCCACCAGCCGCGTCGGTCTCGGCCGCATAACGCCGCACCAATCGCGGCAGCAAGAAATCGCGTGCCAGTGGCGTCTGCCACACCCACGGCATGGTCCATTGCCCGACTACGGCCGCGCGAGCCGGCAGGGCATTTTGTTCCAGCGCCCACCAGATCAAAAGGGGAACGTACGGGTCGTCCGCATCCTCGGCATGCCGTGCGAGGGCCGCGATGATCGGCAAGCTTGCCGCGGGTGGCAGCCGTTTGGCGGTGCAGGCGAGTTGCCTCCGCACGAGGACGCTCGGATCGTGGGCCGCCAGCAGGGCGAATTTCTGCGCAATCGTGTCCGCGACTTGCGGTTCGTCACCCATTAGTCGCACAGTCCAAGCGCGCACGTCAGCGCTATGATGATCCAGCAGCTGCAGCGATACCGGTTCGTCGAGTCCGCCGACGCAGTGTAGTGCCCACAATGCCTGTAGTGAGGGCACGTCGGTCGCACGTGGCTTGCTCGTTCGAGAATTCACGGTACCGGCCTTGGCATCGCGCAGGACAAAACCGGCGAGCCGGGCCACGGTCTGAGGATTCGGCCGCTTGGCAGCGCGTTCGGCCAAATGCCGCCGCGCGTGACGGGCGTACCATTCGTTGGTCGAGGCCAGCTCGTGGATCAGTTCGCTGTCGCTCGCGTCGCGTAGGTCGCGCGTCGGGGGCCGGACCGCACTCCGCGGTTGAATGCGATAGATCCGACCGTTCGAGCGATCCCACTCGGCATCAGGGTCCGGGTGCGCGGTGCGGGCATCGTGCCAATCGGCGACATACACCGCGCCGTCGGGCCCAACTGTTACATCGCTGGGAGCGAACCAGGTGTCATTTGCTGCCAGCAACGTTCCGCCGTGCGCAGAACTGAAAGTCGATCCGCGCGGCGCGAGCGTATGCCAATACACGGCATGTCCCAATAAGTCGGCCGCAATGTAGCGGCCGCGAAATTGTGGCGGAAAAAGGTCCCCCTGGTAGACAATGCCGCCATCGGTCACATGCCCCCCGGTAAAGTTGGTATGCGGCACATGGTCGAAGTAGCCAAATGTGTAAGGATTGTGCAGCGCCCCGTGCTTGCCGAAGTTCTTCCAGTAATACGCGCCTTGCACGCCGTGCAGCATCACATAGGGACCAAAGTTCGTGCTGTACAGCAGCTCGCCGTGGGCATCGAAGTCGAGGCCCCAGGAATTGCCCCCGCCTTCGCAAAACAGTTCGAACCGATGGCTGACAGGGTGATACCGCCACACGCCTTGCTGGAACTCGATGCCGCGCACGTGGGCCGTGACCGTGCTCCCTTGTGTGCCGTACAGCCAACCGTCCGGCCCCCAGGCGAGCGAGTTGGCCACGCTGTGCGCATCTTCCAGGCCAAAGCCGGTCAGCAGTACGTCGGGGTCGGCGTCGGGCACGTCGTCCCGATTGCGATCGGGATAAAAGAGCAAATAGGGGGCGTTGAGAACGAAGACGCCGTCGTAGCCGAAGGCCAGTCCGCTCGCCAGGTTCAAGCCGGCGACGAAATCCTTGGCTGAATCGGCACGCCCATCGCCGTCGGTATCAGTGAGGATCGTCACTCGATCGTTGCCGGGCGTGCCGCCAGGGGGCGGATCGGGTAGACGATCGTAAACGGTGCGCGAATAACGATCGACTTTTACCCGCTTCAGACCCGCAGGATTTGGATACTGTAAATACTGGACGACCCACAGCCGCCCGCGATCGTCGAACTCGATGGCCACCGGTTGCCGTACCAAGGGCTCGGCCGCGACGAGTTGCACGTCGAATCCCTCGGCGACCGTCATCCGCCGCACGGCTTCGTCCGGGGAATAACCTTGGGCCAACGAGCGCGCGACCATGCCGCAGATCGACGTGGCAAAGAGGACCGCGAGCAGCGCGGCGCGACACGCGTATTTAGAGATGCGCGGAGGCATGCTCACGCGGACGTGAGCATGGCACCTCGGTCGAGCGTCGCGGTGCGATTGACTGGCGAGAAAACGAGGCATATGCCGGTCGATGATAGGCCGGCGGCAGCGGCGGAGCAAGGAAACGGGACTGGTGCCCCTGATCGTTAACGTCTCTTCAGCCGGAGATGACTTCGATTAGCGGCTTTTCTGCCACCAGCGTCGTCCCAGCAGAGAAAGCATCGCCAGCGCCGCGAGTAGATACGCCGAGGGTTCGGGCACAATCGAGATCTTGCCGATCACGAGACCGCCTCCGCCGCCCAGCGGATCGAATCTGAATGCAACTCCCGCGAGATCGGCAGCGTTGGCCGATCCGCCCAGGAGATCGGCAATCGGCAACGAAACGGTCATGGGCGTTGCAGTATTCGGGATCGTTCGCGTAACGTTCGTAAAATTATTGATCAGCTCGATCTGTCCGTTGCTGAGTTGCGGATCGATGGAGTGCAAATTCGTGTTCCAAGAGATGGCCGTGTTGATTCCCTTCGAGTCCCCGGCCACAAGATACTGAATTTCGATCTCCAGCCTCTCTCCCGCGAATTGGGTGAGATCAAAGTTCAGGTTTGGTTCGGCATCTGAGTAATTGCCGTAGCGGATTTCGAGGCCGCCGCCGCCCAGGTTCTGCCCTTGAATGGAATCGAGCGCGAGCGTGCCGGCCGTGGTATCGAGTGCGGCCCGGGCTGTGCTATTGGGTGGACCAGAAACCGCGTCGAAGAAGGCGATCCGCGCACCCCCCAGGACATGTTGTGCGTCGAGTCCCGTTTGAGAAATCGCATACCCATGCCCCTCGGTATACGTGACGTCAACCGGTGTTCCCTGCGTGAAGTCGTCGATGACGAACTCTGCGTGCGCGCAGCGAAGCGAGCAGGGGGCAACGTAGATCGCGGCAAAGATCGACGCGAAGATCAGGACACGGAGTGCCACAAAGGCGGCCGCGCGATCGTTGCCACGCGGGCGCGTTATCTGCGGCGCATCGTGGTTGTTGCTCTGCGAGATGAACTGCGTCATGCCCTAGTTCTCCAAAGGGATGCTGATTCTCGATGAAAGATCTCCGCCCGACCTGCGACGCGGATCACCCGGCCCGCGAACCCATATAGGCTGTTTATAGGCCGCCTCGTTACATCACGATTTGTTAATGTACGGAGGCAAGGACGGATTTCCAGCATAAAAACTCACAGAATTCGAGAACCTGCCCCGAGGCGCGCTGTGCTTGGAAACCCAAGCGTTGACCCCTGGCGTGACATCGACAGCAGACGACGTGCTCAGACTTGCGGCAGCGTCCACGGTGCCCGGTATTCGCGTCCGAGCAAGGAATTGGCATCGGGGTCGGCCGCTGGGAAACGCCACGCATCAGAATCCCAGGCGAGTTTGCGTCCCACGCGTTGCGAGATATTGCCGAGGTGACAGAGTGATGTGCTGACATGTCCCACGTCGATGTCGGCTGTCAGTTGCGCCGTGCCGCGGATCGCGTCCAGCCAGTTGCGCTGATGTTGCGGTTCGTACGAAACATCTCCTTCATAGCCCGCCTTCTTTGGCTCTTTCGGCCGATGGATCCACCAGTTGCGTCCGTCGGTGGTGACGACGCCACTGGCGCCGTGGAATTCCACGCCGAACGTGGAGTCATTCATCCCGAACGGCGACCATGTGCGATGCTCCCACACCAGCGTCAGCCCGGGATACTCGTAGCACACCACTTGCGTGTCGGGTGTTACCTGATCGTCGTCGAAGAATTGTTTGGCGCCGCTCGAGACGATACTGGTCGGCAATCCGACCCCCAGACCCCAACGGGCCAAATCGAGACCGTGTACGCCATTGTTGCCCAACTCGCCGGTGCCGTATTCCCAGAACCAGTGCCAGCGGTAGTGAAAGTGATTCGGGTTGAACGGCCGGCTAGGAGCGGCGCCCAACCACATGTCGTAGTTCACCCCGGCGGGAATGGGCGCGTCAGCGGCGCGGCCGATATCCTCGCGGCGTGATGTGATCCAGCTGCGGGCGAAGTGCAATTTGCCAACGCCGCCGGACTTGAGGAACTCGACCAGGGCTTGCATCGACTTGCTCGAGCGACGCTGGGTGTCGACCTGCACCAAACGGTTGTACTTTCGCGCCGCAGCCACCATCCGTTGCCCCTCGACCACGTTGTGCGAACAGGGTTTTTCGACCAGCACGTGCTTGCCGGCCATGCAGGCATGAATCGTGGCCAAGGCGTGCCAATGGTCGGGCGTGGCGATCACGACTCCGTCGACGCTCTGGTCGTCTAACATACGTCGGAAATCGCCAATCGCCTGCGGCGCTCGATTCTGACCTGACGAGATCGATTCCAGGGCGGGGCCGATCACCCGCTCGTCCACGTCGCAAAGATACGCGATCGACACATCCGGTTGCGCCGCAAGCACGCCGGCCAAAGCTTTGCCGCGGCCGTTGAGCCCCATTATCCCTAGCGTGATGCGTTCGTTCGCGCTGCGGGCAGCCCGCAGGACGTTTGGGGAAAGTGCCGAAGCGGCAAGCGTAGCCATCGCAGCCGAACCGGTATGCAAGAAATGACGGCGATCGAGTTGATTCATTGCGATCCCTCCTGATCTACGTGGAACAGTTGGCGATCATTCGGTTATGACATGCCGCTGGGCGGCGAGTCCGACGGCATTGTCGGTCGGCTGTACCTTCATGGTCAGCCCACGCGATCCGCCGCCATTTCGGCGCCGATCTGGAAGTCTTACTTGCCGGCTGCTATGTGGCAGTGATCGAGCATCTCGCCCGGCGTGGTCACATAGCTCGTATAGAACGGACCGAACTCCGCGTAGCGGGCACTCGCCTCGTCGAAGCGCATCGTATAGACGATCTCTTTGAGGAACGCCGGATTGCGGGCCCACAGCGTGACGCCCCATTCCCAATCGTCTAGCCCTACCGAGGCCGTAATCAGCTGTGTCACCCGTCCGCCGAATTTCATGCCGCTACGACCGTGCTCGGCCATCAAACGGCTGCGCTCGGCAAAGTCGAGCAGGAACCAGTTTTCTCCCACTTTGCGCTTTTTGTTCATCGGGTAAAAGCAGGTGTTCGGCCAGGGAGGCATATCGGGAGTAAGCCGTTGCCGGCGCATCATGACTTCGCGACTTTCGTACGCCTTGAGCTTGGCCTTGTAGGTGGGGCTATCGGCCACTTCCCCCTCTTCGACCAGACGCTGGCCGTACTGCTCGACGGTGGGAACATACTCCGATACCTCGGTAAGCGAGACAAACGAATACGTTGGCTCGATCGCTGGGCCAAGCCGGCTGGCTAGCACGCGCTGATGCACGCTGTCGAGCACCAATGGCGACGGATCGAGCAACATCAGTCCGAAATCGGCCTTATGACCGGCAACGATCGACGTTTGCAATCGTTGCGGAGCAGCAGCGGCGGACGGATCCAGCAGCGCGACCAGTTCTTGGCGTCCCGCGCGGAGATCGTCGGCGTGCATTCCGGCGAGCACGCCGCGATCGAAACGATAATAAAGATGGCTACAGTGCCAGCCTTCGACGGGCGAGAGCGAGATTTCAGGTGCTTCAGCCGCGGGGGCGTGACTCATGGTCGGTGATCCTAGGTTCGGCGATCCAATGTTGTTTTGTAGGTCTATGAGCGCATATTCGATGCCGACGGTCAACCGGGGCTGGGACGGGGCCATGGCGTACGATGAAACGCTGTGAAGAAGCCCGGATCGACCAATCATCTCGGGCGTCGGATTGAATCGATGCTCGGCCGCCTGCAGCAATTACATCAAGGAGCCGGACTGCGGATCGATGCCGACGCCGCCAGTGAGTTCCGTCAGCGCGTCGAGCACGATTAACAGTGTGCTGGGGTCGAGCATGTCGTCTCCCTCGTCACCCTCCGAGTTTTCGACCATCTGCTCAAAGTGCATGATGTCGAATCGCGCGTCGCTCTTGGAGAGTTGCGACAGCTTTGTCGCATCGGTTGTCTCGCCCGGAGGCATTTCGTCCACCAGTGTCGCCACTTGCTCCTGGACGTCTTCGCCGGCCAGAAAGCTGATATCGAGCGCGGAGAAATCGTCGGGCGAGAGCAACGTCAGGGATTCAAACAGGCCGTTTTCGTCGGCTTGTAAGTCCGCCAGTTGATAATGGCTTCCCAACGCCTTGAGCGTTGCTTCGACCTTGGTCAAGGTAGGACGCTGCGACGATCGAAACAGCACGAAATACGTCTCGCGCCATTGAAAGCTTTCCGTTTCGAACATCGTCATGGCGATTTCCTCTGCGTGCTCTCGTGGCCGTCAGGGACGGATACGACACGCTGCCGAACGTCGAGCATTCCGTTCTGGGCCAGGCGGATTGCCGATTGGCACGTCCGCTCTGGTCATTCCCAATTGTCGCCGGGCCCGGCTGGCCCGCCGGCCCATTCTTCAAGAGCTTTTAGCAGCGCGTCACGTTCTTCCATGTTGGCCCACACGACCTCACCCTGTTCGAGGCGCACTTCGTAGTCCCCCTCGCACTGGCAATCATCTTCACCGCAGAAATGTGGGGTCGCGGCCACCCAGATGACGCGGTAGAGGGGAACGTGTTTATCGTCGATCAGGCAAAAGACGGACATTTATATCTGGCCTGCAGCCAACCTCCGAAGCGCGATCAATTCTTGTTCCGTCACGTCCCGCGGCGGCGGTTCGACGACTGACGCGAGCAGGACGGGAGCCGGCTGCGTAACCGCATTGTGTCACGAACTCTTGGATTTCGACAGGGCACCTAGCTCGGCGGATCGTCGCGTTGCTGCTTCCACGGCAGCGATCAGCGCGGACCGCACGCCACCCGCTTCGAGAGCGGCTAGTCCGGCGATCGTCGTGCCGCCAGGGCTAGCGACCGCGTCTTTCAACTGGGCCGGGTGTTGCCCGGTTTTGAGCACCATTTCGGCCGCACCTCGCACCGTTTGGGCGGCCAGGGCCGTGGCCACGTCGCGCGGCAGGCCCACCTTAACGCCGCCGTCACTCAGCGCCTCGATGATGACATAAACGAGCGCCGGGCCTGAGCCTGACAAACCTGTCACGGCATCGAGCAGCGTCTCGCTCACCTGGTGGGCGGTTCCGACCGCGCCCAGTAGCTCAGCCACCAATACTGCGTCGCTGGGCAGAGCGCCCGGTCCAAGGCAGTAGCCACTGGCACCTGTACCGACCAGGCATGGGGTATTGGGCATGACGCGCACTAACCTCGGGCCTTCGCCCAGACCGGCCGCCAGGGTCGATAGCGGGATGCCGGCAGCGATCGAAATCACCAGATGGTCGCGGGTGGCATGCCCGCGCAGTTCGCCTAGAACTTCCCCCATGTTCTGCGGCTTTACGGCCAAGAACACGACATCGGCGCCGGCCAACACCTCGCGATTCGTGGCGGCTAACCGGCCGCCGGTCTCGCGGGCGAACTGTTCGGCGGATTCGGGCAGGGGGTCGCTGGCCAACACTCGATCGGCCGAGGCCAGGTTGGCAGCCAGCAAACCCTTGGCTAGCGCCGTGGCCATGCGGCCTGCGCCAATGAATCCGAAGGTGGGATTTGCCATGAACCGCTCGCCGCCAAAACGATGCTATCGGAACGTTTTCTCGTGCTGCACGAAGTGGGGCCGCCGCATACCCTGCAACGGCTACGCCGCGTGTTCCCTAACTTTACCGCGCAGGAGCCGTGAATCTGCGCATCATGCTACGCAAAAGGGGGATGACAGACAATCCATCGGTGCTGGCCAGTACGCGTTGTGTGTGTTAGCAGCGTAAGATTAGTTGCATTAGGTACTTAATGAGAGAATTCGATTCAATTGGCGCATTTCGGTTGCGATACGGGCGTGGCCAGCCAAAACAGCTTTTCCCTGGCGAGGATGCCGCAGTGGCCACCGGCGTGTCGCTTCAAATCCGCCTGGACTCGGCCGCTGGTTTTTGCGACACTCCGCGCCCCATCAAGTGCCGGCCCTGCGTAATCTCGGGTTGGAAATCCTTTGAAGTCGCTGTGGAGCTTCCCGGCCGTGAACGTAATGCGTCCATGGTTTGCCGTATGCCTTCTGGCGCCACTGCTCTGTGGCTGTCAGCCGCTGACGCCGGCAGGTTCGCAGTCGTCGCCGCTTGCCAGCCAGGCTGCCGCTGCGCATGACGACGATACATTCCAGGGCCGACTTGCCAGCACAACACGGCAAGTAACGGACACCGTGAGTAAGCCCTTTGATCCGGCTTATCAAAAGCAAAAACAGCAAGACGCCGAGCTGAAGAAGCGCCAAAAGCAACAACAAGAGGCCGCGGTCAAACGACGCAAAGCGCAGCAGCCGCGATCACCCCTCATGGCGTGGCTATTCCCCGAGCCTAAGACGCCGCGCACTCTCTCGGAGTGGCTGTCGCAAGAGCGGCCCGAGTCGTAGGCTTCGCGTTTTTGCCTGCGAGTCTGTATCTCGACGAGTTGGGCATCGGCAGTTTGCCATGTAGACTGGTGCCGTCGAGGTCTGTAAGCGCGCTTTGGGGGATGCGGCCATGGCTTGCGAACTCTCGGACGGCACAATCTGCCTTCGCGCGCCGTGCTCCACCGATATCGATGCCGCCGTCACGGCAGTGCGCGCCTCATTGGCCGAACTCACTGCTTGGACGACGTGGTGCCACATCGAGTATTCGCGCGCGGATGTCGAGCTGTTTTTGCGCAAAGTCGAGGCGGATCGTTTTGACGACACCGCCTACGATTTTTATGTCTTCGATTCCCCCCGAACGCGCTTGCTGGGTGGCTGTGGCCTGTACCACTTAGATCATTTGCTTGGCAGCGCCAGTCTTGGATATTGGGTTCGTAGCGACGTTGCCCGTCAGGGCATTGCCACTGCCGCGGCTCGGTTGCTAATCAAGTTCGGCTTCCAGGAGCTCGAGCTGACACGTATCGAGATCCTGGCAGCGGCAACGAACGTTGCCAGCCAACGGGTGGCCGTCAAAGTCGGCGCCGTCCGCGAAGGGATCCGACGAAACGGCTTGCGATTGCACGGTGGCCCTGTCGACGCCGTCGGCTTCTCGCTGATACCCGCAGATTTCGGCCTGTAGCCTCTTCATCGTTGATCGCTTCGGCTACGATTGCAGGAATGAAGTTCTTGCTTACCAACGATGATGGTATCGATGCCCCGGGTCTGGCGGCGCTCGCGCTGGCCATGGCCGAGTTTGGCGAACTGGCGATCGTGGCGCCGGATCGTCACCTATCGGGTTGCGCCCATCAGACGACGACCGATCGTGGCCTGACTTTGGTCCGCGGACCGGACGGTCGTCACGCGCTCGATGGCACTCCGGTGGATTGCGTGCGCATTGGGCTGGGGCATGTGGCCCCTGATGTCGACTGGATCGTCTCGGGCATCAACGCCGGCGGGAACTTGGGGGCCGACATCTACCGGTCGGGCACAGTGGCCGCCGTGCGCGAGGGTGCCCTGTTGGGCAAGCCTGGGATCGCCATTTCACAATACCGCCGGCGCGACAGCGCGGCCGATTGGGGCCGCGCTGCGCGCTGGACGGCGGATGTGGTTCGGCTGCTCCTGGCGAAACCAGCCGAAACCGGCATCTTTTGGAACGTAAATCTGCCCGATCCCGTTATGCCCGCGACCGAACCCGCCATCGTGTTCTGTCCGATGGATCCGCACCCCTTTCCCATTGGCTATCGGCTAGTGGAGGGGCAGTACCGTTACGCGACCAACTATCACGACCGCCCCCGGCATCCAAGGCATGACGTCGAAGTTTGCTTCTCCGGGGCCATTGCCGTTACCCAGCTCGCCTTGCCACGCTTTGCGGGGTGACAATTCGAAGCCGAGTTGCCGTATCGCGGGGCTACGGCAGCACCTCGATATGATCCGCGGCCAATGGGATCGGGCAGGGAGTAGCCTGCGGGCGATGTGCGGTTAAATGCGCGTCATCGGCGAAGAACTCCAATTCGCCCCGCACGATACGCACGTTGGGCGGAGCCTCGATTCCCACACTCACGCGGCTTCCCACAACCCGATTGACGACGATCGTGATGTTGTCGCCGATGCGGATTCTTTCCCCTGCTTTGCGGCTTAGTACTAGCATCCTTGTCTCTCCTTCCAAAACTGGCTCAATCACACTGGGTCTATAATTGCTGGACGATCCTCACTCCTGACGGATGACAGTACAAAGCAAAGTCGATGCCAACGTTGATTTGCCGGCTCGGTTTTCATCCGGCTTGAAGAAAAGTGCGGGGAAAACGCGATTTTCTTGTGATTCCCCTTATGGTCCCGGCCCGTAGGACAGGTTCGCAAGCACCAAGTGCGTCTCTAAATGAGATGCTGGAGTCAGATTGAGATCAAAAGCCGAGACACCGCCGTTGCGACGCATCGGCGGCCCGACCGCAGGGGCAGAATCTGCTAGCAGCAGGGCCTTGATAAACGGCTCGGCCAGATCCAGCTCTCTGCGGCTCTGGTCGGCTCACGGGTCGGTCGATAAAACAGGGCGGCACGTCACAGGACTCCGATCGATGCAGCCCGACATTCCCGCGCCCCTGTCCCAGGCCTCGGCCGTTCCGTATCGGATGTCCGAGGCGGGGCCCGAGTTCTGCCTGATCACGTCGTTATCGAGCGGCCGGTGGGGATTTCCCAAGGGGTTGATCGATCCTGGCGAGACGCCTACCGAGACGGCTCTCAAAGAGGCCTTGGAGGAGGCCGGCCTGCATGGCCAGATCGTGGGCGAGCCGGTAGGCGACTACCAGTACGCCAAATGGGGCACGACCCTGTCGGTCACCGTTTTTCTGATGGAAGTCACCCACTGCGACACGACCTGGCTGGAAGCCGATCGTCGTCAACGGCTATGGGTCACCGCCCCACAAGCGGCCGGCATGCTCGACCGCCATTACCTGGCACGGCTGCTGAATCAGGCGATGAAGCGGCTGAGGGGCGCCGGCTAGGCGGCCGGCGCTAGTGGCTCACGCGGTGTGCCTGGAGGGAGTACCCGCAGTTCTCACTTGGGCGCGGCGTTCGCCTTTGCGAGCACGTTGGCGATCGTGACAGGCGAACCGCCCTGCCGCTTGCTTTCGTCTGCCGCTTCCATGAAGGCATAGATTTCCAGCGTTTCCGCCGCGCTGACGGGAGGCTTACCCGACTTAAAGAATTTGGCGATCTCGGCGACTAGCGGCTGATAGCCCGCGTACGATCCACTGGGCACGATCGCCTTGGACCCGAACACCATGGCTCCGTAGTCCGACTTGCCGGCCCGGATGCCACGAAAGGTGCCGATGCGGCCCCCTTTCCAAACGCCCACGACCAATTCTCCATCGGCAGTTTGCGTGCGCGACACCGACTCACAGCCGGGGCCCATGATCGTGAACAGGATCTCGACGCCGTGAATGCCATACCAGAACAGGTCCGGATGATGCTCTTCGAGCGCGCAGGGGCCGTAAGCGTCGCAACCTAACACGTCTCCCACACGCTCGTCGTTTCGCATGCCAAGAATAGCCGGGCTGAAGCGGAGCGAGGAGCTGGAAAAGCAGGGGACGTGATGCTCGTTGGCTAATTTATAAATCGCCACGGCGTCGGCCAGCGTGCCGGCGACCGGCTTGTCGACAAACAGCGGCTTGCCCGCCTTGATAACGGGCGTGGCCTGTTGCAAATGCGGACGGCCATCGACGCTCTCTAGCAAAACGGCGTCCACCTTTGGCAGCAACTCGTCGATCGAACCGACAATGACGACCCCCATGTTGCGCAATTGCTTGGTGTAACCTTCGAGGCGATCGCGGCTCGAAGGAATGTCGGGGCTTCCGCCCGGAAAGGCGGCAACAATCTTGACCGCGGCCAGATCGCCGGTGGCGTTCTTGTCGTTCATCGCTTGCGTAAAGGCAACCACGTGCGACGTATCCAGCCCAATGATTCCCACTTTGATCTGCTTGACCGGTTCGTCAGCTTTGGCGACGCGGTGAACCATCGCGGTCATTGCTCCTGTGGCGAGTAGAATGTAAGCAAAGCGAAAGTTGATCACAGAGTAGGTCTCCGGCGGCGAACCTAGGGGAGCGGAAAGTCGACCACGACGAGTTGCCGGCTATTCTATGGTGCCGAGGGACGGAGTGACACCAGTTGTCAGACGTTGCCGGGATGACTTCCACGGCGATTCAGCTGGAGCGCCGCCGACCCGCGACGTCGTTTGGTGTATTGGCGCCTTTTACCCGCTAGTCGCCTGGGCTAGAGTTGCTCGCGGCGGCCCATTTGACCCTGGTCGGACGTTTCTGCGGCTATGGCAACTTTTCGAGGGGTTCGTTGATGTCGTGGCATTACCTGCTTGCAGTTATACCCTGGGTTGTTTTGGGGCCGCACGCCGCGGCGAATGATTCGACCGACGAGTTGCTCAAGAAGTCCCGTGCCGCCTTCCAAGCGCGCGATCCGGAAAAGGCGATTGAGCTTGCTGGGCAGGCAATCGAAGCGGCGCCCGATGACGCGCGCGGCTACGTGTTGCGCGGTGACATGCAAGCGGCGCTGGGGCGGCATACCGAGGCCGTGGCCGACTACGGTCAGGCGATCGAACGAGCCCCGCAACAGGCCGAGCTTTTCGACCGTCGCGGCAGCGAGCAGTTCAAGCTGGCGCGGATCGACGAATCGATTGCGGACTTCGACCGCTTTATTGCCCAGCGGCCCGATCAAGCGCCGTTTCACTGGAAGCGCGGTATATCGCTGTACTATGCCGGCCGCTTCGACGACGGTCGCAAGCAATTCGAAGGTTATCAAACGGTCGATAACAACGACGTCGAAAACGCGGTATGGCGCTACTTGTGCATGGCGCGCGCGAGTGGAGTTGCCAAAGCCCGCGTCGATATATTGCCGATCAAGCGCGACGTGCGCGTACCGATGATGCAGGTTTATGCCCTGTATCATGGCAAGTCGACACCGGACGATGTGATGCGCGCCGTGGATCAGGGCAATCCCACGCCGGAACAACTCAACGAACGCCTTTTCTATGCGTACCTCTACCTGGGGCTGTATTACGATGCGGCCGGCGATGCAAAACAAGCGGCCGAACATATCAACGCCGCCGAGGGCCACAAACTCTCGCACTACATGTGGGACGTGGCGCGCGTCCATGCGGCGCGGTTGCGCGAGTCGAAAAAGTAGCTGCCGAGACATTGACCAGTTCCCCTCCATGTTCGCGATCCGCCGCGCGTCTATGCCTGTGCTGGGAGACACCTCGATGAACTTGCTGGTGGTAATCTGTTGGGCCGTTTTTTGGGCCAGTGGCTTTATTTTGGGCGATTGCAGAACTGCGCACGCGGCGGACCAGTCGCCGTCGACAACTTCCACTGTGCCCATTTCCACAGTGTCAATCGACGATGAGCGAATCTTGCTGGCGCCGTACGTTTGGAAACGCACGGGCACGGGCCCAACTTCACGTGCCGAAGCCGCCATGCCGGGCGCCTATATCACGGCCGCGTTTCAAGGGAGCAAAACGTTAGGGTTAGTCGTCGACGGTACGGCGAATCGGGATTGCCCGGCCGAATCGATGCCGGTGATCGAATATTCCATTGACGAGGGGGAGTTCAAGGTCGTGCCGCTGACCCGCAACGGCGAGGTCTACACGTTGCCTCTGGCAGCCGACTTGCCGCCCGATCATGCGCACCGGTTGGACCTTTTCTTTCGCGCCGCCGATCTGACAAAGAACCGTTGGAAAGACGCGACGGCGCACCTACGTATGGCGGGATTCGCGTTGGATGCCGGAGCAACCCTGTTGGCGCGACCTGCGCGGAAGAACCGCGCGATCGGCTTCGGCGATTCGATTACCGAGGGCGTCGGGGGTGATGGGCTGTTTACGTCGTGGCAATCGCTGGGTCCCAACAACGCGCGGGCAACTTGGCTGCCGCTGGTGGCCACCACGCTCGACTGCGAGTATGGACAATTGGGGACCGGAGGTCAGGGGATGACTCGCGAAATTCATCTGCCAGGATTACCTGGCACCTGGGATCGATACGACCCGATGACTTCGCGATTGACCGAGGGGCGATTGCTGCCCGAGCCGGATTACATTTTCTGCGCGATGGGCACCAACGACTTTGACAAAGATATTAAGGTCGACTACATCCGCTGGCTGGCTGAGATGCGCGCGGCCTGCCCGCGGTCGCGGTTCTTCTGCATCGTGCCGCCGCTGGGAGTGCATCGGGACGAAATCGCGGCGGCCGTGACTGCACGCCATCAGGCCCAGGATGCCCGCGTGCATTTGATCGACACGGCGCCGCTGCAGCCCCTTTTTCGCGCCGGCCAGGGCCCCACGCAAGTCGCGTACGACGGAGTTCATCCGTCGCAGTGGGGCCAAGCACTGCTGGGAGCGCTCATTGCCGCAGAGGCGCAAAAGGTCATCACGACTGAGAAATAGCGACGATGCCGTCCGCGCGCGAACCCGTTCGCACAGGACTATGCCATTTGTCGCGGGCTTAAGCCTTCTGCGCCAGATGTCATTTTGCTGGACTGTAATCGCGCCACAACCAGCGCAGCGATTCCGGCAAGATTGCGCCGCCTTGCTTGCCGTTATGCCCGCCGTCGCCGTATTCGAAGCGATAGTCGTATTTGGCAAATTTCAGGGCCGCGGCCATCTCTTGGTTTGCCAGCGGCCAGTTACCGTGCGCGTTGTCGAGGTCGCCTGCGCCGTCCTGCATGAATATGCGGATCGGCTTTGGTCCTGTCTTGCGGATCAACGCCGGGTAAACGTGTCCGCCACGAATGTTCGTGAAGCTACCAACGTGGCTTAGTACTTTGCTGAAGGCATCCGGCCGTTCCCAGGCCGCGGTCCACGAGCAGATTCCTCCCGAGCTGATACCGCAAATGGCGCGGCCGGCCGCGTTATCTACCAGCTTATATTCCTTGGCTACCTCTGGCAGCATTTCGTCGAGCAAGAAGCGGACGTATTGATCGCTAAGCGAATCATACTCGAAGCTGCGGTTCGACTCAGGTTTGCCGTCCGCCGTTTTCTTGTCGGTGAACACGCCCGGGTTGATGAAGATGCCGATCGTTACCGGCATCTCGCCGCGATGAATCAGATTGTCGAACACGATCGGCACACGAAACTGGCCATCTTCCGAGACGTAACTCTTGCCGTCTTGAAAGACCATTACACAAGCCGGGGTCTCGGGCTTGTACTGCGCCGGGACGTAAACCCAGTAGTCGCGCTCGGTGCCGGGGAAGACGTTGCTCTTCCAATGATGCTGAGTGACTTTTCCTTGGGGGACGCCTTCGTGCCGCTGCGAATCAGGACCGAGTTGATAGTCGTCGACTGCCCGGGCTTCCGGCGTACCGATCGTGAACAGGGCCGCGCCAAAGTAGAGTGCGAAAGTTCTCAGAAGATGGTTCGTCGAGCGGCGGCGCATGCGTGACTCCTGGGAGCGGTTGGATTCGGATGGCAGGCGGGCGGGAAATACACCTTAGAGGCTAATCAACCGCACGGCGGCCCGCAATGTAGCGACGGCTGTCAGTTTGGGGATCCTCGGTTGGCCTGCCGGACCGCTTGGCGACAGACTTTCACCAATTCAGGGTAGCAAGCCGACGCCCCGCCGGCGATTCATTGCGGATCGCCGTTGCTGGCGATTTCGAAATCCACAACCAGCGGCAAATGGTCGCTGGCACGCCGCGCCAAATCGCCGTGTGCGATAAAGGCGCGATGGATGTTCAGACCGCCGCGATAAAAGGCCTTGTCCAGCGAGCCGAGCGGCAGATAGGCCGGAAACGACCGGAATCTCGAGGGCGGGCTAGTGATCTGCTCGAAGCCGTGCTCGCCAAGAGACTCTTTCTTCAATTGGTTGCGCCAATCGTTGTAATCGCCGATAATCAGCGTCGGCAGATCAGGCTCTTTGCGAAAGATGGCATGCGTCAACAGATGATTGACCTGCCAACTGCGCTCGCGCTCGGCGAGACCCAGGTGCCAGTTCACCAGTTGCAAATGTCCCCTCGGCGTGTCGACCACGACCACTTGCGCACCGCGCGGCTTTTTCGATTTCAATCGCAGAGATACGTGGTGCTTTTCCAACAGCGGCCAGCCGGAGAGAACCAGGTTGCCGTAACCGCCCATTTTGAGATGGACGTTATGTTGATAAACTACTGCCGTCGTGTTGAGGCGTTCGGCCAGAAGTTTGGGCTGGTCGTCAAAGCGCGAACGGCGCACGTTGTGGTCTACCTCTTGCAGGCAGACCAGGTCGGGCTCCAATTCTTCGATGACGGCCATTACCCGCTCGAAGCGGTATAGCCGGTCTCGACCGCCAATGCCCTTGTGAATGTTGTAGCTGACGACGCGCACGATTTGCGGAACCAATCCCTAACGACAATGTCTAATCGAGACGCATGATAATGACGTGTGGCGTCGGGCTGTTCAAGCCGTGCACTCCACCGACGCCTTGTTTACTATACGTCGGTCGCCCTCATCTCGGGTGACCTGGATAAAAATCCTGACGGATCGAGGATTGTCACGATGATTGACTGGAATGTGAGCTACAAAGCCGGTCTGCCGTATGCCGATTTTCTCGCCAAGCATGGCAGCCCAGAGCATCAGCGACGCTGGTCGGATGTGCATGCCGCCTTGCAATTGTCGGCTGCACAGCGGGAACTTTTTGCGAGTTTCACCCGGCAAATACACGTGGCCTGCCTGGCCGGGGCCTGGTGCGGCGATTGCGTGTATCAGTGCCCGATTTTCGATCATATTCAGCAAGTCACCAACTCGCTGGACGTCCGCTTTTTTGACAGGGATGCTCACCCAGAACTGGCCGCCGAGCTCAAGGTGTGCGGAGGGAGCCGCGTACCAGTTGTGGTCTTCCTGAGCGAAGATTTTCAGGAGGTCAGCCGCTACGGCGATCGCACGCTGTCCCGCTATCGCCAAATGATGGCACAAATGTTCGGGCCATCATGCTCGAGCGGGCTGGTGCTTCCTGCCGGAGACGAACTCGCGGCCGTGGTGCAAGACTGGGCCGACGAATTCGAGCGCGTGCAATGGCTGCTACGCACGTCCCCGCGCCTGCGGCAAGTGCATGGCGACTGAACCGCGCAAGATCGCGACGCTTGCGAATTGGTAAGCTAGAGGAGGCGGTGCGAAGGTTTCATTTCGGCTTGGCTGCTTCTGCCGGTGCGGCGAAACGCTCCAGCAGCTTGGCCAGCCGATGAACGGTCCAGGTGATTAGCTCGAAGTCGGCCAGTAGCTTAAGCGTGGCCGTCCGCTGGGCCACTCCCTTTTCGCCAATCTCGTCGCTCGCGGCGCCGCGCACGCACGATTCCCGCGTCTGTTCCACCAACTCGCTATGGCTGCGCGATTGCTCGCGCAGCTTCGCGATGGCCTCCGGTTGGTGGGTGTCGACGGCCGTGGCGGCGGCGCCGAACAGCGATTCGGTCGAGGCGAGCACCTTGTCGCGAACGTCGGCTGTGCCTGGAAAGTGGCGCAAAGCGCGGTGCGACTGTCGCAGTTGCACATAGCCCTCGGCAATGTAATCGACGATCGCCGTAAGCTCGCGGGCGATGTTCAATCGCTCAGCGACGGGTTTGGGAAGCGCTGCGGTAGCCAGTTGTCCGGCGGATTCTTCGATCCGTGTCGTCAGCACGGCATAATCGGCGGCGCGGCGATCTTCCACTTCGCCAGAATCTGTTCCCGCGCGGTGTGTGCGCACCGAGGCTTGCAAACTGGCCAATAGCCGTGCTAGCTCGCGCGGGATCAGGTCCACGGCGGTCGCTGGGTCTTCCAAGCTGCGGGCGGTGAGATACTTTGGCTGCGCTGCGTCGGCTTCGTCACTCGCAGGCCAGATCCTGGCTAACAAAGCCAGGCAGCGCGTGCGAATCGCAAAGACAATGAATGCCGGCAGCAAATTCGACAGAAAGAACGCCATCGCCAAACGTAGCGCAACGTCAGAGCTGACAGCTTTGACGGCCGCCATTACCAAGGGAACTCCCGTCAAGCGCTCGATATAGAAAAGCGTTACCATCACAACGCCGCTGACCACGCAGAACAAATCTTCAAAGCGGACCAGCTGCATCGTTGTGCCGCGCATGCTGAGCGACAATAAAAACCGCAGCACGATGGCCCCCAGGTTCGTGCCGTAAATCATCATCACGGCTGTCTCGAATCCAAGGACGCCCCCCGAGGTCAGCGTGATCACCAGCAACGCGGCGCCCGTGTTCGATTGCAGGACGGCCGCCAGTACGAATCCAGCAAATAATGCAGCGGGCACGGACGATAACATCGCCGCGATATCGTGTTGCAGCCACTCGGCGTGCTTGAGCGGGCCGGCCGCGGCACCCATCGACTGCAGCCCGTAAAGCAACAGGGCAATCCCAACCAAAACGTTGGCTACCTGTCGTGCCGCGCGCTGGCGGATCAGCGAAGCGGCAACACCCGATAGACCAACCCCCCAAGCCACTACGGGGTGAATGTCGAGCGTGGCGACAAAGGCCAGGGCCGTGAGCCCCACGTTTGTCTAGATAATGACGGGCAGGGTGGCTGGCGGCGTGATCAAGCCGCTATCGACCATGTTCACTAGAATAAAAGTTACGCCCGTGGCGCTTTGCATCGTGGCCCCGGATGCGAGGCCTAAAGCGGCGCCGGCCCATGCCGACGAGGTGAATCGTGCCACCAGCGAACGAAATCCAGATCCGCCCAACTGACGAAGATGTTCCCCCACCGACTGCATGCCGATGAAGAAGATTCCCAACCCCAGCGCGAATTCGGCGAGTTCGTTCATTCGTAGCTGTCTGGGAAATCGATAGGAAAGCCAGGGCGCGCGCCCAACGCAACGAAGATTGCTCATACGCGGCGCAGCATTTCAACATACTACGTTGCCGCGCGGTGAAGCGATATCCAGCGTCCGATGTCTTTGCGCAACACAGCTTACGAGCGGGGATTCGCTTCGCGGGTTGCTGTCGGTTCCACCGTAATTCCGTGCGTAAAGAACCGTCCCATCGGGCCTGCCAGGATGGCCGGCATCAGCACCAGGTCTGCGAACAGGCCCCAAGCCAATAGCAGCAGCATTAGCAGGCCGAACATCCGCGTGGGGACGAAGGAGCTAAAGCCAAACATGGCCAGCCCCAGCCCTACGATGATCGAGCTTTGGGCCATGGCGACCGCGGCGTTGCGATAGGCGTACACGGCCGCCGTCTTGTGATCGTAGCCTTTGGCAATGCCGAAGCGAAACCAGGTTATGTAGTGGGCCGCGTCGTCGACCGAAACTCCCATCGCGACGCTGGCAGTCATCATGGTGCCGATATCGACGATCGTGCCCGTGTATCCGAGCAGGCCAAATACAAGCGCCATAGGCCAGACATTGGGAAACATCACCAGCACTCCGGCGGCTGGGCTGCGATAGACCACGGCCATCATCGCGGCCATGATCACAAAGGCCATGAAAAAGCTCTCGACCAGTCCCTCTAAAAGCGCACGCTCGGCCTTGTACACGACCGGAGTCACTCCGGTGACCACCGTCGAAATGCCTGTGACCCCTTTGTCTTGCTCGGCCGCGAGGAACGGCTGGATCTCTTTCTCGATAACGCGGACGAACTGTCCGTAATCGATGTCGCCGGTCCCCAGTAGCCGCAGGCTGATCCGCCACAGGTCGTCGTCCTTGCCATCGGCCGCGTCGTGGCTGAGATAGTCTCCTAACTCGAACTCGCGACGATGTTCCTCTAATTGCTTGTTGAGCACGTCGCGGCGGACAAAACCGGGATTGCGGACCAACAGCCTGCCGAACGCTCCGCCGGCCTGCCGCTCGGGACGCGCCGTCTTTACCGGCGGCAAGGGGGGGGTGAAGGTGGCTGCCGACATTCCACTCGTTACTTCAGGAAGCGCCTGCAAATGCTTCTGAATGCGATCGACCAACTCCAACCGTTCGAGGAAAGTTAAATGGTTCGTGTGGTTGTCGAAAACCAGCACGACCTCGGTGGGGACCAACCCCCCCAGCCGACTTTCGAGCCAGGCGTAATCCTTTACCACTTGGGCGTCCGGCGAGAACAGGTTAGCAATACTGACCGAAGTCTTGATCCACCAGGCTCCCACGCCAAAGCCGAAAAGCGTCACTAGAAATGCAAGGCAGACCAGGGCATTGTGATGCACGATCCACCAGCCCAGACGCAATCCCACGCGATTCACGATCGACCGGTGGTTTGCTTCTTCCAATGGATCCGCCGGCGGAGCAGGCGGAATGCGCGGCGGCCAAATTTGCAGCGCCGAAGGAATGCACAAGAATAACAGGGTAAGCGTCGCCACGACTCCCAACGAAGCGTAGAAGCCAAACGAGCGAATCGGCACCAGCTCGCTGGAACAGAGCGACGCCAGGCCGATAGCGGTCGTGCCGGCCGAGAGTGTACAAGGCACCCAGGCGCGTCGTAACGCGCGGCCCGGAGCGCTGGCAACTCCCCCCTCGTGTACAGCGTTGCGGTAATAGTTAAGGATATGGATCGTCCCGGACAACGACGCCGTGTACACCACCGGCGGCATGGTGTACAGGATGGCATCCATCGTGCTGCCGGTAAAATAGACTGCCGCCAGCGCAATTCCGGCGCTATAGACAGCACAGAAAATAATCAGCGCTGTCAAATACAGTTGCCGCATGCACCAATAGGACAAGCCCAAGCCGACTATTGCCGACAAGAGCGCCAGCTTGCGGAGTGTCTTTTGCCCCTCGACGTCAATCGCCACATTGTCTACTGGCGGTCCGCCCAGGTAGATGTCATGGCGGGGTAGGCCAGTGGCCAGCTCGGCGGCTCGATACAACTCGTCTAAGGTCTGGTGCAGGTTCTTTTGTCCGCGCGCGCTGAGCGCGACGACAGCGCTGGTTTGCTCGTTATTCTTGCCAACCAGCAAGCCAGCCAGCCGCGACACGGCTTCGTCCCGCGACAGGTTGGAGGGGGGCTCGGTGAGCTTGCGCACCAACTCCGGACCGGTAAAGATGCCGGAAAAAAGCCCCGCGTCGATCGGACTAGTCTGCCCTTTCGAGGGGGGAACGATTAGCTGCGAGAATTTTTCCACGCGCGGGTCGGCGAGCGTAGCCCCCTCCCAGCTAACCAGCACCTGGGTCTCGTTTTCAAAGTGCTGCTGGAACCAATGGTAATCCTTCGTCTCCCGGAAGGTTTGCGGGAGCCAGTCCTTCACATCGTTGCGGTTGGTCTCGGCGGCCTTATTGGCGCCATAGACCAGCACCGGCAGCAGGGCGATTACCCCTAAGAGGATCGAACGGCTGTAACGCTCGTAAAAAGTCTGCTTCACAACCTGCCAACGCAAAAAGAGGTGACGGCGCGACAAGGCGAACTAGGACACAAACGATGCTTAGCTTGGACAGCTTAGGTTCGCGAGCCATTGCCCCGCGACCGCGCCTCGGCCGAGGGAATGCAAGATTGATGCCTGGCGCAGCTTATCAGATCACGCCTGGGGCGATAAACCCAATTTATCCCAGCGGTGGTTGTTGAACGGCCAGGCTGGCGATTGCGGATTCTACTCACCGAGCGTCGACCTGCGGCGCAGAATGTGGTGGTAATGTTGCGCAAAGCGGTGAGCTTCGTCGCGTACGTACTGTAGGAGGCGCAAAGCATACGAGTGCCGGCTAAGACGCAGCGGCTCGTCCGCCCCGTCGATATAGATTTCTTCCTCGCGTTTGGCCAGCGAAATCACCGTTGGAGGCCGAATGTCCAATTCCTTGAAGGCGGCCAATGCCGCATTGAGCTGGCCGCGGCCGCCATCAACCAACAACAGATCGGGGAAGACTGTCCCCTCGTCCTCCAATCGCTTGAACCGACGGGCCACAACTTCATGGATGCTGGCAAAGTCATCGATTCCTTCCACGCGCCGGATTTTGTAGCGCTTATAGCCTGGTTTGAACGGCAGCCCATCAATGAACTGCACCAGGCTGGCCACGGTTTCGCCGCCGCCCAGGTGAGCGATATCGACCCCCTCGATGGTCCGCGGCGTTTCGGCCAATTTGAGCACTTTTTTCAGGCCGGATAGCCCTTTCTTGGGGTCGATGTAAAACACCTCGGGTTGGACGTGGGTGTCCAGCTCGCCGCGCCGATCGAGTGTTTCCAATGCGTAAATCTCGTCGCGCAAGCGGGCTGCCTTTTCGAATTTCAGCTCGGCCGCCGCGGCCCGCATTTCGGCATGCATCTCGGCCAACAGCGAGACCTTTTTGCCCTCCAGAAACATCCGTAGCCGGGCGATGTCGCGCCGGTATTCCTCTTTCGAGATCCGCATATTGCAAGGGGCCGTGCATTGCTGAATGCTGTGCAGCAAGCAGGGTCGGAACCAGCGCCACTTTTCGTCCCCTTCGTCGATGTCGAGGCTGCAGGTGCGAAATTTGAAGATCTTCTGCAGCACCTGGATCGCGCCCCGCAAACTGCCGGCACTAGCAAAGGGTCCGTAGAGTTTCGTCCCGCGCTCACTAGGCTCGCGTGTGAATTCCACGCGTGGGAAATCATCGCGAATGAAGATTTCCAGATAAGGAAAAGATTTGTCGTCCTTCAGATCGCGATTGAATTTAGGTTGGACGTCTTTGATCAGCCGCGACTCGATTAAGAGGGCGTCGACTTCGCTGTCGGCCTCCAGGAAATCGATATCCGCAATCTCGCGCACCAGATCCGCCGTGCGAAGGTCGTCGGCCGCCGCCTTGAGAAAATAACTGCCAGCACGTGATCGCAAATTGACCGCTTTGCCGACATAGATCACGACGCCGGCGGCATCCTTCATCAAATAAACGCCCGGCGTCTGTGGAAATTCCCGCACTTTAGCAGCCGCATGGGCGAAACCACCCGGCGGGCGGGGCTCGATCGGCACCTGATTTGCATCCATCGACATCGCAGTGAGTTTGGCGTCCGCCGATTCCGGAGGACGTTTAAATCCATAGGTGTATTGCGCGCCGCAACGTTTTGGAAATTCAAACCGTGCGCGCCGATTCGCGGCTTAACCTCCAATGCGTTGAATTATACCGCGTACGACTGTATGAGACGGCAAAACGCTTTGCGCGCTCTGTTTCTTCGTGCCCGCATATCGAAAATAGCTTTTCGCTTTGAACCCTGCTGGTTTCGCAAGCTGCTCAGTTTTGTGCGTGATGTCAGGCGATTTCCCCGGTATATTTGCTAATAGAGGGACTCGACTATGAGCCAATCAACTGACTTTTGTTGGGCCCGTGAAGACAATTTGCCGCGGTCCGCCCGTTCGCCGGTCGCACCGCAATCGGAGCATGCCATGGACCAGCGCGACATCGCCCAGCAAACCTTGCTAGAGCAACGTCTGCTTACCAACATCACGCAGGCCATTCGCACCACGATCGCCTGGGAGCCGCGGGGAACCGACCAGGCGGGAAAGCTGCGCAGCCTGAGGTTCATTACCGCCTCTCTGGAACGCCACCTCGACCACGTCATGGATCTGGAGGAGTACGACGGCTACATGTCGGCCGCGCTCGAGTGTAGTCCTAACCTGGCCGAGAAGATTCATGCGCTCAAGGAGGAACACGAGCATTTTCGCGATCGAGTGCATCGGCTCGTAGCGAAACTGGAGCGTATCGGCTCGGAAGACCGCACGAACTTGGAGCGGGTCTGCGTCGACATCGGCGACCTGTTGGGTCGGATTGACGAGCATAGCCGGCACGAGGCCGATCTGTTGCAAGAAGCCTTCTTGCGCGATGAAGGGGGCGAAGGCTGATTAGCCCTCGCCGGACTCGGCTTTCAGCGTCAAAAATCGGCCCCCCTCGTCCGGCAATCGCATATGGACTTGCGCCTCGGAACCGGGCTAAAATCAAGCACACTGCAGCGTGGTTGGCTGGGTGCTGATTGCGTCTGCGAACGTGGTCTTGTCTGCTCTCCCACTGTGCCGCGAGGAGCCGTTCGATGCTAACTCTCTTCGGAAACGCGACGAGATTTTGTGACGGTATTAATCGACGCAGCTTTTTGCGGGTCGGTGCACTGGGCCTGGGAGGCTTAACGCTGGCGGACTTGCTGGCGCTACGTTCGCGATCTGAGGAGACCAACGTCCAGGCGAAGCGAAATGCGGCGGTCATCTTTGTGGAATTGGGTGGCGGACCGTCGCACCTGGAGACCTATGATCCCAAGCCCAACGCGCCACGCGAATTTCGCGGACCGCTGGACTTCGCAGCAACTAACTTGCCTGGCGTCTATTTCAGTCAATACATGCGCGAGCAGGCGCAACTTCTCGATAAACTCGCTGTGGTGCGTTCGATTCACCACGGCTCGAACAGTCACGACGCATCGAGCCATCTGACCCAAACGGGTTTTCTGAAGCGCAGCCAAAGAGCCGGTCTTAACGAGATGCCCTGCTTCGGTTCTGTGGCGGCGCGGGTGTGCGGGCCGAATGAACCTGGATTACCTGCCTATGTGGCGCTACCGCGCCTCATGCGCAATGGCGGCGCCGCCTACCTCGGCACGGCGCACAACCCCTTCGAGACAATCAACGACGCCGGTAAGCGGAATTTCTCGGTGCGTAACCTGACCCTCTCGACCGGACTCAACGCCGCGCGACTCGAGGACCGTCGCACGCTGCTGACGGCACTCGACGTGCAGCGCCAGATTGTCGACCTGGAAGGCTCATCCGAGGCCATCGATGATTTCACGCGGCAGGCACTCGAAATGGTCACCGGTCCACGGGCCCAAGCCGCCTTCGACATTTCGAAGGAACAGGATCGAGTTCGTGAGGAATACGGTCTGACCGACATCGGGCAGTCGCTGCTGCTGGCCCGTCGGCTGGTCGAAGCTGGAGTGACTTGCGTTACGGTGCGCTATCCCGGCTGGGACAATCACGTCAAGATTGCCCAGGCGATTGAACAGCGCGGCCCTCGCTACGATCAGGCCATGGCTGCTTTGGTTCGCGATATCTACCAGCGTGGATTGGACCGCGACGTGCTCGTCGTGGCGATGGGCGAGTTTGGCCGCACACCGCGTGTGAACCGCAATGCAGGGCGCGACCACTGGGGCTCGCTGATGAGCGTGCTGCTAGCAGGCGGCGGTCTGAAAGCCGGAATCGTGGGCGCTTCGAACTCGAAGGGCGAAGTCCCTGTGGAATGTCCCTACGGTCCAGAAAACGTGCTGGCCATGGTATATCGACACTTGGGAATCGACCCCGAGCAAACGTTTGCCGATCTCGCCGGTCGCCCTCGTCACATCCTGGAAGAGCGGCGGTTGATCGCCGAACTCGTCTGAGCCTGGCTCGCGTTGGGTTCATCAAGTCGGCCATCCGCAGAGGGAAATTGCCATGAATATGTTACTGCCGCAGTGTTCGCGCGCCGTTGTAGTCGTGCTCGTTTGTCTGACGTCGGCCGCCGTGGCGCAGGATCCCAAGACATTTGCCGGTAACAAGCCGGAGACGATTCTTCCCAAGCCCGACGGGTCCTTGGTGCTGCCCGCAAGCAAGTGCGAAGTCTACGGCACGACGCTCCAGTACATGGCCGAGGATAAGGCCCTCGGTTGGTGGAACACGGCCGATGACCGCGCCGTGTGGAAGCTGAGCGACGTCAAGCCGGGCGTTTACGAGGTGTGGTTCGAATGGTCGTGCGCAGATGAATCGGCCGGGAACACATTCCTGTTCGACGCCGGAGACGAAGAGCTCAAGGGGACGATTCCCTCGACCGGTTCGTGGCAAAAACACAAGAAGGCCAAGTTCGGCACAATCGACTTGCCGGCCGGTGACTATGGCGTCGAGCTGCGCGCCGGTGGGCCAATCAAGGAAGCCCTGGGAGACTTCCGCGAAGTGAAGCTGGTGCCGGCCAAGGACTGACGGCTGCAAAAACTCGTGCTGTCACAGTGGCGGTTTGTCGCACCCAATGGCGCTTCTACATCTGCTCCACGATGTCGATCCCCAATAGCGCCAAACCTTGTTTCAGGGTTCGCGCTGTCAGATCGCACAGTAGCAGTCGGCTGCTGCGCAGGTCATCGCTGTCAGCCTTGAGCACGGGGCACTGATCGAAGAAGCTCGAGTAACGATTGGCCAGTTCGAACAGGTAAACCGTGAGCTGGTTCGGGCGATAGTCGACCAGCACAGCATCCAATGCCTCGGCGAATCGCAAGATTTCGACCCCCAAGGCTCGTTCGGCCGGCGTGCCGAGCAGGAAGGGCACGCGCCGGGCGCGCAGCGACTCGATGTCGATTCCTCCGCGGCGGAAAATGCTGCGCACGCGGGCATAGGCGTACTGCATGTACGTGGCTGTGTTCCCGTTCATGGCCAGCATTTTGTCGTAGCTAAAGGTGTAATCGCTCGTGCGATTTTGCGACAGATCGGCATACTTGAGCGCCGCGATGCCCACGGTCTGCGCGATCGAGCGGCGCGTGTCATCGGAAAGCTCGCGACCATCGGGCTTAGAGTCGTCGTTTTCGCAGACGATTCGATAAGCCCGCTCGACGGCTTCGTCCAACAATCCCTCCAGTCCCACGGTATCGCCCGAGCGGGTTTTGAACGGACGGCCGTCATCCCCCAGCACGGTGCCGAAGCTGAGGTGCGCGAATTGGACTTTGTCGAAGCCCCATTTCTTGGCCGTGGCGAACAATTGCTCGAAGTGCAAGCTTTGGCGATGGTCGACCACATACAGCATCGCATCGGGATTCCAGCGCTCGCGGCGATATTGGATCGTGGCCAGGTCCGTCGTGGCATACAAGAATGCGCCGTCCTTCTTCCGCACGATCATCGGCGCGGGATTGTCGTCGCTGAAGACGCAAATGGCGCCGTCGCTTTCGCGAGCCAATCCTTGCTTTAGCAGGCTGTCGACAACGCCCTGCAGCCGGTCGTGGTAAAAGCTCTCGCCTAGCGTCTCGTCGAACGAGACGCCTAACCGGTCGTAAAGCCTCTGGATCGCGGCCATGCAGTCGGGCATGAACTGCCGCCACAGCTCGAGGTTCTCGGCATCGCCCGAGTGCAGCTTGGCTGTCTCGGCCAGCACTGCCGTCTCGATGGGGGCATGCTGGGCTGCTAGTTTCGCGAGTGCTGCGTCCGAATCGACGGCCGTCAGGCGGCGACGCAAATCGGCCACCGCGGCATTGGCCTCGGTCAGTTCCGCATCGGCGCGGCGCAGCGTTTGGGCGGCCTTCTTGTCCGCCTTGGCGTCGCCGCTGGCGGGCGTCGCGCGGAGAGTTGCCAGGGTTTGCTCGGCTGCGCGAACGCGTTTCTCGAACTCCGGCAGCTTGCGCTGACCCTCGTGATAGTCGACCAGTTGAGTCACCAAGCGATACAGCCGTGCCAATTCATCGACGCGCGACCGCTGGCAGGCGGCCTCGTCGCGAAAGTGCTTGTAGCCGTAGATGATCATGCCGAACTGGGTGCCCCAATCGCCGATGTGGTTGTCGCCGATCGCGCGGTGGCCGAGAAACTTCAGCGTGCGGTAGATGCTGTCGCCAATGACGGTCGAACGGATATGCCCGACGTGCATCGGCTTGGCCACGTTGGGGGCCGAATAGTCGACAATGAACGTCCGCGGCGCGGTCACGGGCTCGATGGCCAGGCGAGTGTCTTCGGCGGCGCCACGCAATTGCATGGCCAGCCAATCCTCGCGGAGTGTCAAGTTGATAAAGCCTGGCCCCGCGATCTCGGCGGGCTGACAGATGTCGGCCACGTCGAGGTGCTTGACGATCTCGGCGGCGATGTCCCGGGGCGGACGTCCCAATAGCTTGCCGAGCGGCATCGCCATGTTGGCCTGGTAGTCGCCGAACTTGGCTTCCTGGCTGGGACGCACAAGATCGACCAGATCGGCAATCTTGAGCGCACCGTCCGGCTGGCTTGTCTCCAAATGCGCGAGCGCGGTGGCGAACCGCTGTCGTAGCTGGCGGAGGATGTTCATTTTCCGAGAGACACCAAAGGGGACGTTTCGGCCATGTCGCGATGGCGGAGTTCTGCGGCTGTTCAGCGCGCAGCAAATGATCCGAGTCGACGAAAAACCGACACCAGGCAGACACCACGTGCGGGCGAAGGAACCATTGCACGCACTGCGAGCCAGTGTAACCAGATCGGCCAAAAGAGACAGGCGTGCCTGCTTAGCGTACTGACCTGAACGACCGCGAATTTAGCGAGCGCGCAGCGTGGGGGCGCTCGGCGGCTCGGGCTTCGTCAACTCGAGCGGCACGCGTTTGGCCATGCACCAGAGTTGTTCCAGGGCGTAGTAATCGCGGGCCTCGGACTCGAACAGATGGATAACCACGCTGCCGTAGTCGAGCAGGATCCAGTGGCTATCGACGTATCCCTCGATGCTCAGGCGATGGTCGCCCAGCTCGTCTTCGAGGCGATGGTCGATCTCTTCGCTCATGGCGTGTAGCTGCCGGCGGCTGGTGCCGGTCACCACGACGAAATAATCGAATTCAGAAGTCACTTCCCGGAGGTCGAGGACCACGACATCGCGTCCTCGATTGTCAGCCGCTGTTTGGGCCGCCGCTTTGGCAAGCTCCAAGGCCCGATTCGGATTGTGCGAAGTCGCTACGTACCGGCTGACGCTGGATGTCGCCACGGTCTTGCTTCTCCGGAGTGGACTGAAATGCCCTCATCTCTATTCTACACAGCCTAGAGGTCTGATCCAGCTTACCGGTTCGCCAGGAAATCGCCAAACGGCTATGTGCGGCCGGTATTTAGCCGACAATTTGCCGAATGACGTTGCCGCCAACGTCGGTCAGGCGAAAGTCCCGCCCCTGGAAACGATAGGTCAGGCGCAAATGGTCGAGGCCCAGCAGGTGCAAAATCGTGGCCTGCAGATCGTGCACGTGGACCTGCTGCGCTGGCTCGACAGCGCCGAAGCCCAGTTCGTCCGTCTGTCCGATGGTTTGGCCGGCCTTGATTCCGCCCCCCGCCAGCCACATGGAATACGCTTCGATATGGTGATCGCGTCCCAGCGAGCCGCGGTCCTCGCCCATGGGAGTGCGGCCAAACTCACCCCCCCAGACAACCAGCGTGTCGTCCAGCAGGCCGCGGCGCTTGAGGTCCGTGACCAGACCCGCGGCCGGGCGATCGGTTTCCAGGCAGATTTTCTCGAGCGACTCTTCCAGATTCTCGCTGCCACCGTGATGATCCCACTCGGTGTGGAATAGCGTGATGAACCGCACGCCTCGTTCGACCAGCCGTCGCGCTAGCAGGCAATTGTTGGCAAACGATGCCTCGCCCGGCTTCGCCCCGTACAGGGCCAGCGTCTCGGGTGTTTCGCTGGCCAGGTCGATCAACTCCGGCGCACTCGATTGCATGCGGTGCGCCATCTCGTACGAGGCGATCCGCGTGGCGATCTCGTCGTCCCCGGTTGTCGCATAGCGCTCATGGTTCAAGCGACCAATCGCGTCTAGCGCCCGCCGCTGCTGCACCTCTGAGATGCCCGCCGGAGTCGTCAGGTTCAGAATCGGATCCCCCTGGCTACGCAGCGGGACACCCTGATACACGCTCGATAGAAAGGCGTTGCCCCACAGTGCAGCCCCGGACCGTGGACCGCGGGGGCCCGATTTCAACACTACGAAGCCTGGCAGCTCTTGCGTTTCGCTCCCCAGGGCATAGAGCAACCAAGAGCCCATGCTGGGCCGCCCGAATTGCGGCGTGCCCGTGGCCAACATCATCTTGGCCGGTCCGTGATTGAAGACGTCGGTCTTCATCGTGCGGATGATTGCCAATTGATCGGCAATGGAAGCCGTGTGCGGCAACAGCTCCGAGATCTCGGCGCCCGATGCGCCGTGCTGAGCGAACCGGCGTTTACTTCCGAGTAGCTTTGCGTCGGGCTTGATGAACGCGAACCGCTTGCCGTCCGTGTAAGAGGGCGGGATCGCCTGACCGTTGAGTTCCCGAAGTTTGGACTTCTGATCGAATAGTTCCAACTGACTCGGTCCGCCGGCCATGAACAGCTGAATCACCGCCTTGGCGCGCGGCGCGAAATGGGGCGGGCGCGTGGCTAGCGGATCGCTGCGCGTCGCTCCTTGCCCCTCGCGATCTAATAGCGCAGCGAGCGCCATCCCGCCCAGGCTCAGGCCGCAGTCGCTGAAGAATTGGCGGCGGCTGGCTCGCCGAGTTGCGGAGGCGTCGGTGCTAAGCGGTAGCTTGGTCATTCGCGGGTCATAAACTCGTCAAGGTTCAAAAGGGCTCGGCCTACGGTGGTCCAAGCCGACAAGAGCCGCGGATCTATGCTGGATGGCTGGGATTTATCGGCGACCACAGTGGTGAAGGCCGCATCGGCCAGTTCGTCGGCCAGCAACTCGGCCAGGCAGGCGCGCTCGGCATTGTTCGGCTCGCGCGCCAGACAGCGACGAAACGCATACCGGAGGCGATCTGTCGTAGCGGCGCTTGGCAATTCCGTAAGCGTGCTGGTGGCCAGGGCCCGCGCCGCCTCGATGCAGGCCTCGTCGTTGAGCAGCGTCAGCGCTTGCAGTGGCGTGTTCGCACGGTCGCGGCGCGTGCAGGTGGTAATGCCGTCGGGGGCGTCGAAGACCTTCAGAAAGGGATGCGGCGTCGAGCGCCAGTAGTACGTGTACATGCCGCGACGGTAGCGATCATCTCCTTTGCTCGTGGGCCATTCGCGCGGGCTGCGCGTCAGCGCCATCACGCCGTCGGGCTGCGGGGGGTACACGCTGGGGCCACCCACCTTATGTGACAAGAGGCCGCTGGCCGCAAGCATTACGTCGCGCACGGTCTCGGCCTCGACACGAAGTCGCGATTGCCGCGCCAAAAGCCGATTATCAGCATCGATCGCGGCCAACTCGGGCCGCGCCGTCGAAACTTGTCGGTAGGTCGCCGAAGTGACAATCAAACGGTGCGCTGCCTTCATGCTCCAGCCGTGCGCGATGAACTCCGAGGCCAGCCAATCCAACAGTTCGGGGTGCGTGGGGGTCGAGCCCTGGATGCCAAAATCGTTCGACGTTTCCACCAATCCGCGGCCGAAGAGTTGCTGCCACAGGCGATTCATCGTGACCCGCGCGACAAGCGGGTTCGCCGGATCAACCAGCCAGCGGGCCAGATCCAGCCGCGAGCGAGTTTTTGCCTCCCCGGGCAAAGGAGGAAGCACCGAGGGGACGTCGGCATGTACTACGGGCCCATTGCGCAGGTATTCGCCGCGGATCAAAATGCGGGTTTCACGCGGTTTCTCGCGCTCGTGCATGACCAGCGTTGTGGTTATGCCTTGCTTGAGTTTTTCCAGCTCGCGCTTTGATTCCGTGACGTGTGCCACTAGCGCTTGGCGGCGCGGATCGATTTTTTGGTACTCGTCCAGCACGAGTTGTTGTTGGGCGGGCGTGCGATCGGTGACGGCCACCTGCAGCGCGGCGCGAACCGGTTCGGCCAGCTCCAACACCATGCGTGACGCGGCGGTGACCGATAGGCGGAACCGTCCTAGCAGCAAATGGGGCTTTGCATAGCGCTGCGCCAGCGAAACAACCAGCTGCTTTCCGTCAGCCACGCAATCGTCGCGCGCCACCAAGACGGCCGTTCGATCCAGATGGGGCGTGGTGTCGACCACGTAGATGGCCCAGCCGGTTTGTTCCTTGCCGTCGATTAGGTGCGCAGCGGGGAACTTGTCTTGCGCATAGTCGGCGCTGGCAGACTGCCAGACGACGTGTTGAACTGCTGAGCCCGTGTTGTCAGTAGGCGCGGGATTGACCAGATCGAGCGCGACTTCACTCAGGACAAAGTTGCCGTTGTCGGCGCGACCTGGTCCGTGGCGAGGCAAGCTGTCGTGCGTTAAGGCTTCCACCCGCAAACCCGTGATAGTTGGCAACGGAGCGGCCGCGGTGACCGTGTAGGTGTCGACCGCTGGGCGATCGCCGCCGGGAAGCAGCGAGCGATCATCGAGTTTCTGTAGTGTCGATCCGCCGGCGGTGGAAAACGCACTGGGATCGAGCACCGACCAATTCACCTCAAGCTTGCCAGCGAATTGCTGCTCCCATACGGCACGTTGCGGAGCCGACTGATCGTCGTAGTCATTCAGCTCTTTGGTCGCTGCCGCGACCTTTGCCGTCAATTCTTCCTGGCGCCGGGCCTGGTCCTCGGTCGGTACGGGCAGCGTCGGCTCGTCGGCGCCGTTCAACAGGGCGAACATTTGATAAAAGTCGCGCTGCGAAATCGGATCGAACTTATGGTCGTGACAGCGGGCACAGCCAAGGGACAGCCCCAAATAGACGCTGCCGGTCGTGCTCACCCGGTCGACCACTGATTCGATGCGAAACTCTTCGGGATCTGTGCCCCCCTCTTCATTCTGCAAGGTGTTGCGGTGGAAGCCCGTCGCGATGCGTTGGTCCAGCGTGGCGCCAGGCAACATATCGCCGGCAAATTGTTCGATCGTGAACTGGTCGAACGGCATGTCCCGGTTCAAAGCATCGATCACCCAATCGCGGTATTTCCAGATGCTGCGAGGATTGTCGTTCGTGTAACCGTTGCTGTCGGCATAGCGAGCCAGATCGAGCCAATGTCGGGCTTGCCGCTCGCCGTAGTGGGGCGATGCCAGCAGACGTTCGACCAGTTGGTCATAGGCATCCGGACGATGATCCGCCACGAACTCGTCGACTTCGGCCACAGTCGGCAGCAGCCCTAACAGGTCGAGGCTCAATCGGCGGATAAGCGTAACGCGGTCAGCCTCGGGTGCCGGGGCGATTCCCTCGCGGGCCAGCCGCCCGACGATAAACGCATCCAGCGGATTCCGAACGCAGTGCGGATACTTCGCCACCATCTGGGACACCGTGGGCACGTCCGGATGCGCGACGGGCTGGAACGACCAGTGGTCGCTCTTTCGTCGTGCCGAGGCGGGCGCGGGCGCTTCGTCGGCGGGGGCGATTGCGCCGGCGTCGATCCAGCGCGTCACAAGGGCGATTTGCGCGGCGGAAAGGCGCGGTCCCTCGGGGGGCATCGGCTTGACCCCTTCGGCGCCGCTGACGGCTTGCACTAGTAGGCTGTCCGCGCTCTTGCCACGTTCCACCGCCGGACCGCTATAGCCCCCTTCGATCGCGCTCGCCACCGAATCGAGTCGCAGGCCCGATTTCTGTTCATCAGCACCGTGACACTTGTAGCAGTTTTCCGCCAGGATCGGCCGCACATCGCGCACGTAATCGACAACATCACCGTCAGCCGACGAACGTCCGGCGCCGAGTGCCATCAGGCAGACGACAGCTACAAGTTGCAGGCTCGCCAATAGCGATCGTGTCATGCTCACACCGACAGGGACGTCGGATCGACGCGGGGGTGGGCGCAGCAAGGGAGGGAAGTCGCTCGGCCGGCCGCCCCATGCCCCTCTGGAACGGCGGAAATCAACCGTCGATCTTAAGGGGCATGTAACCTGGCTGCAAGAAAAACGGCGCCAGGCGTGTCACCGCAGGGAGCCGGGCGGGAAGACCATGCGTTCGAAATGATCAGCGATTGCTGCGCACAGGCATGTAGCGTGTGCATGCCACTGAGGACGCGGCGGCTCGTGTCGGGCGGCGATCTGCCTCGGCTCAAACGCTGGCCAGCCCGCCGACAGCACCTTCATTTCGAGCGGCAGAGGGATTGCGGATGAGAAGCATTCCGTAGCATGTATCAGCGTGGCTTCATTCTACTTCGGGCGATTAGGGGATCGCAAAAACTCGCAATGGTTGGCGTAAATATTCCCTTGGCGTCGGCGACGGAGGGCCCTGGCAGGCAGGTGGCCCTTGGCCGGGGCTCGGTGGTATAATCTACAAGACGCCCCGGGGGCCATCAGGCCCGCACCCGCGGTAAGCAACAATGAGCAAGCGCCACGATATCGACCACGTGCTGAAGAGCTGGAAGTACGAGTCCGGCGAAGTGACTGCACGGCTAGTTCGTGCGGGAGACGGCCGGCAGGTGCTTCAGATGCGCATCGACTTGGGCGTACTCCAGTTAGAGCCTGAGAACCGTCCCGATGGCACGCGCCCCGGGGGCGCGGAATCGTATTTCGACTATTTGCTGGGCGTGGCCCTGCACGAAGGGGACGGGTTCGTTCTCGACGACGAACAATGTGCCGAGGCCGATCGGGAGTTCGTCCAGTACTACCATCGCCGCATGTGCTGGCTGGCATTGCGTGAGTTCCGTCGGGCCATGCGCGATGCCGATCACAGCCTGAGCTTTATGGATTTCGTACGGTCCTGCTCGCCCAACGAGGAATGGACCGCTTCGCACGAGCAGTACCGGCCGTTTATCCTCTTCCACCGTACCCAGGCGGCCGCACTGGCCGAACTAGAGGATTCAGGGCCCGAGTCGGCGGTCGAAGCCGTTAACGTCGGGCTGGAAAGCCTCAGGCGATGCTATCTCGATGCCGGTATCGACGAGGAGCAGTTGGAAGACGACGAGTTGGTCGAACGGCTGCACGAATTGCGGGAATCGGTTCGTGAGCATTACCATTTGGGGCGGACTTTGGCGGAACAATTGGCCGACGCGGTGGCCGCCGAAGAGTTTGAGCGGGCCGCCCAATTGCGCGACGAAATCGCCCGCCGCACGGCCAGCCGGGCCTAAGGCGTTTCCGGACGTCTCGCCTCGCGGCGTAGGATGTTGCCCGCCCCCCTTGCCGTAGGCTAGGCTGTCGGGCGGCTGTAGTAGACTTACCGAGTGTCACTCCCCGAAAATCACGCCCGCCCACGGCCTGCATCGCTATCGATTTGGCCAGGGCTCTCGCGAACCTCTAAGGAACCCACCAATGAGCCAGTCGCCCGCCGACCGTAAGCCTGCCGGCCCGACGCGCCGCTCGTTTCTGAAGACCTCGGCCGCAGCCACTGCCGGCGGGGCTCTGGCTGCCAATTTATCGATTGCCCGCGCGGCGCATGCGGCGGGTAGCGATACGTTACGCGTGGGGCTGATCGGTTGCGGTGGTCGCGGCACCGGGGCCGCGGCCCAAGCGCTAACCGCGGACCCGAACGTGAAACTGACCGCCATGGGCGACGCGTTCGCGGATCGGCTGCAATCGAGTCTCGACAATTTACAAAAGATGTTCGCAGAGAAGATTGAAGTGCCGGAAGAGCGTCGCTTCGTAGGCTTCGACGCCTACAAGAGCGTGCTCGACAGTGGCGTGGACGTAGTGATTCTGGCCACGCCTCCTCATTTCCGTCCGGCCCATTTGCAGGCAGCGGTGGCTGCAGGCAAGCACGCCTTCGTGGAAAAACCGGTGGCCGTTGACGCACCGGGCGTACGCAGCGTCCTAGAGACGTGCGAAGAGGCCAAGAAGAAAGGGCTGTCGATCGTCTCGGGGCTGTGCTACCGCTACGACCTGGCAAAGCGTGAAACGATCCAGCGCATTCACGACGGCGCCATTGGCGACATTGTCGCGCTGAACGTCAACTACAACACCGGCACTTTGTGGTCGCACGCGCGCAAGGAAAGCTGGAGCGACATGGAATGGCAGTTGCGCAACTGGCTCTACTTCACCTGGCTGTCAGGCGATCACAATGTCGAGCAGCATGTGCACAGTCTCGACAAGGCGGCCTGGGTCATGCATGACGAGCCGCCGGTAAAAGCCATTGGACTGGGCGGACGACAAGTGCGCACTCAGCCGGAATACGGGAACATCTTCGACCACATCGCGGTCGCGTACGAGTATGCCAGCGGCGTCAAGCTGTTCGCCTATTGCCGGCAGCAAGCCGGTTGCAGCGTCGACGTTTCGGACCATATCTACGGTACCAAGGGAAACGCCGAGCTGATGAAGCACACCATCAAAACCGGCGATTCCAACTGGCGCTATCGCGGCGAAGCGCCCAATATGTACCAGCAAGAGCACGACGAGTTATTCGCCAGCATCCGCTCGGGCAACCCGATCAACAATGGCGAGTACATGAGTCGTAGCACGATGCTTGCTATCCTGGGTCGCATGGCAACCTATACCGGCCAGACGATCACCTGGCAGGATGCTCTGGCATCGAACGAGAGGCTTGGCCCCACGGAATACAAATGGGCCAGTCTGGATGTGCCCCCCGTGGCCATGCCCGGCATCACGCAGTTTGCGTAGGCAAGCGTGCTGCCGACGGGCTGCGGTCTCGAACAGCGAATGACCGCATGCCTGCGGAAATGGCCAAGCGCAAATGACGTAGATGGTTCTCTCCGCTTGAACCGTCTGCTAGGCAGTTGTCATTCGTGCTTTTCTAGACATGCACAGCTTCGGCCTTTTTCATTCTCGTTGGTCTTGCCACTAATCCAGCCGCGGCCGCTCATTTTGCTCGCGATTTTTCACTTGACTCCATTGCGCAGCTTGATACGATCAGCGGACGTACGTCGTATCGACGTAGATGGAGTAACTTATGCGGCGCAAAACGCTTCACGGCCTGGGAGACTTGCAGGCCAAAGTCATGGATTATGTGTGGGACCGGGGCGAGGCCACCGTCACGGAGGTCGCCGAGCATCTCGGTCGAGAGCGGGCCATCACGTACACCACCGTACTGGTGGCCATGCAGAAGTTGGAGAAGAAGGGGTGGCTTGCGCACCGCGTGGCGGGTCGCGCCTATGTCTATCGGCCGGCGCGCACTCGGGCAACGGCGCAGGCCGGCCTGGTAACGGAAATGCTTGACGCCGTATTCGACGGCGATCCGAAACTACTCGTGTCGCAATTACTCGACGCGCGTCCTTGGACGCCCGAGGAATTGGCTCAACTGCGGCAACTTATCGAGGCCCGTCGCAAGGAGAAACGCCGTGAATGATCTGTGGAACCTAGGGTCGGCAGAAGGTTGGCATGGATTGGCGATCGACTTCATTTGGCAACCCGTGGTGATCGGCGCTGCGGCAATCATCGCCGTGCGGTTGCTGCGTGCGAAACCGGCTGCCCGCGCGGCGATTGCATTGGCCGCCGTGCTCTTGTGCGTCGCGACGCCCCTCGGCTCATCCGTTGTCCGGTGGGGTGGCTGGGGCGTTTTATCGTCAAGGCATGACGAAGAGCCTACTGCGCGACAAATCGCTCGCCAGGAGTTACCTCAAAATACTCTCCAACCGGCGCAGGCTCACGGGGCAGATGAGCCTCTTGCCGGCGACCCCGTTTCAGTCGAAGGTGCTGCGGCCGGATCACCGTCTTCGCTCTGGCGAATCTGCGGCGCGGCTTGGCTGATCGTTTCGGCCGGGCTGGCGCTGCGGTTGGCACGCAGCGCCCTGGCCGTGCGCCGCACGTGCTGCGCGGCATCGCTTTGCCAGGACGCAGAGCTTAACGAGATGCTGCTGAAAGCTGCCCAGGAGATCGGCGTGCGCACGCCAGAATTGTTGGTCAGCGCGACCGTTGCTTCACCGGCCCTCGTCGCCGGTGTGCGGCCAAGGATTTTGATTCCCGCGGACATCAATGGGCGGGGCGATTGGTTTGCCGTGTGCTGCCACGAATTGGGGCATTTGGCGCGTGGCGACGGTCTTACGCGATTGGCCGTCGAAGTGGCCGTGGTAGCCATCCCGTGGCAGCCGATCGTGTGGCTGCTGCGGCGCGATTTTCGCATCGCCTGTGAAGAAGCGTGCGACGATTGGGCGGTTGCCGCAGGAGCCGATCCGGTGGAATTTGCGTCGACACTTTTGGACTTCGTTCCGCAGGCCGGTTCGCTGCTCGTGCTGGGAATGTCGGAAAGCGTGGTGGCCACTCGCGGTCGCATCCTGCGATTGCTGGCCATGCAGGGCGTGCCGCGGCCCAAGCTGAATCTGGTCGTCGGCATCTCCGGATGGCTGATTGCCGTGGCGCTGGCCGTGATGTTGGCCTTGTTGCAATACGGGCGCAATCCGTGGGGCGGCTCGGCGGACTTGCCGCCGTGGGGGAATACGCCAGTATCCGTTGCCGCGGCCAAAGCGTCGGCACCGTCCGAACGTCCCCCGTTGAAGCCCTACGTCATCGATTCTCCTGACGTGCTGTTGATCGATGCGGTGAAAGTCGTGCCGAAGCCTCCCTATCACATCGAACCGCTGGACACTCTGGAGATCTTCGTCCTGGGAACGCTGCCCGATCAGAATATCGCTGGTCCCTATCCGGTCGAGGCCGACGGTACAATCATGCTCGGGCCAGCATACGGCGCCTATAAGGTATCCGGATTGAGCACGGCCGAGGCACGAGACGCTATCAGAAAGCACCTGGAAGGCATCCTCACTGCCCCGGAAGTGTCCATCAGCCTGGCGGAGACCGCCGGTCGGCAGCAGATCTCGGGCGAACATCTGGTCGGCCCGGACGGAACGGTAAACCTGGGAACGTACGGTTTTGTGCGTGTCGGCGGGCTCGATATTACCCAAGCTCGCAATGCCATCGAAGCGCACTTGAAAGACTATTTGGACGAGCCGAAGGTTTCGGTCGACGTCTACGCCTACAACAGCAAGGTTTATTTCGTGGTTGTCGAGGAGGATGGTGCGACGGTGGTCCACCGCATTCCCTGCACCGGCCGAGAGCGCGTGCTGGATGCACTGTCGCAGGTGCCCGCGGCGAAACTTACCAAGACTGGCTGGGTGTGGGTTTCGCGGACGCTGGCCGATAGTAACGAGGCGCAGATTATGCCGGTCGACTGGCGCGCGATCTTTCGCGGTGAGTCGAACGCCACCAACTATTGGATCGAAGCCGGCGATCGCATTTTCGTGCAAGGGAACTGATTGCTCGCAGCGCCGCGGGTCGGCCTCATCCTACGACGTGCCGCGCTATGTCCATCACGGTCGTGTACATCATCAGACCCAACAGGCAGATCCAGCCGGTGATAGCCAGCGGATAGTGCAGCCGGGCAAATTGCGGATGGACCTTCTCGAGCAAGCACATCACGACTTTGCCGCCATCCAACGGTGGCAGCGGCAGAAGATTGAGGATCGCCAGATTCAGGCTCAGCATTACGGCAAAACTTGCTAGCCCGACGAGCCCGTGCTGGGCGAACTCGCCGCCGATCGCCACGATGCCCACGACTCCTGAAAGCTGATCGGGCTGCGAGACGGCCAAGGGCAACGTAGCGAGTAGTTTGCCGAACACTGTGGCCGTTTGCACCCAAGGTTCGACGAACAGGCCAGAACCTGTCACCCCGTAGGTGGCCACGTTAGTGGCAGCGAACAAGACCACCGGCAAGAGCAGATTGGCCAGCGGACCTCCGAGCGCGAAGATAATTCTGCGGCCGACGGGCAGCCGTAAGTAGTCTGCCTCGTCGGTGACGGCCGGCAAGACGTACCCACCGAGCGGCACGGGCGCCAATACGTATTCGGTCTGGCCCCATTTCCAACTCGTTAGCGCCGGACCGAAGCCGATCGAAAATCGCGCCACTGGTATGCCGGCCACCCAGGCAGCTACCAGGTGCCCAAGCTCGTGAATCAAGATCAAAGCCCCTAGCAAAAGCGCAATCAGAAGGTAGCTCAAAGGTGGTTCCTTGCTCGCCGCAAATGAGACGCTTGAGGGACGTGCCTGTGATTCGTCCCACGGCGACGAATCTTGCCCGCGAGGGGGGGCGACAAAATCCATCATGAGCAGCCATCCGGCGACCAGCAAGATGCCCGATGCGGATGTCGCCGCGGCCGGTTTTCTGGTCCCCCCGGATTTAGACCCCCTTGGGGACCGCCCAGTGGCCATCTCGATAGGGGCGGCGCACCAGGGCATTGGCCGGCGCGTTCCCTGCAAACTGCTCGGTCTGCGGATCGAAGTGCAGCGTCTGTCCCAGCCGCGTGGCGATGTTGCCCAGGTGGCATAGGGCGGTCGAAAGGTGGGCGATCTCGATATCGGCATGCGGCCGCTGATCTTCACGAATAGCCGCCAGGAAATCACGGTAATGAGGCAGTCCCATGCCCGATTTTTCTTGGCTCTGCCGCAATTGGTTCTTCGGTCCGAAGAGCTTCCATCCGTCCCCTTTACCCAACAGCAGCATCCCCTCGGTACCGTAGAACGCGTTGCCGTTCTCGTACGATTCCTGTCGATAGGGAGACCAGATTCGTTGCTCGTAGATCAGCTGCTTGCGATGCCCGAATTGTCCATCGCCCGGATAGTCGAACACCACGTACTGCGTATCGGGGAATTGCTGATCGTCGTCGAAATAGAATTTGCCGCCCGAGGCGGTCACAACCGAGGGATGCGTGTCGACGCCCAGCCCCCAGCGTCCGATGTCGATATCGTGGACGCCGTCGTTACCCATGTCGCCGGTGCCGAAGTCGTACCACCAGTGCCAACCGTAGTGAATACGGTTGGCCTGAAATGGCACCATCGGCGCGGGACCAACCCATAGGTCGTAGTCAAAGCCATCGGGTTGTGGTCCGGGCGAGCCGTGGCCGATGTCCCTCCGCCGCTGGCTGTTCCATACTTTGGCCACCAGGATGTCGCCAATCGCGCCCGTGCGCAACAGTTCGATCGCTTCAATAACTGCGGGCGAGCTGCGGCTTTGGGTGCCGACCTGCACGACGCGCTTGTTGCGGCGTGCCGCGTCGATCATCAGCCGCCCTTCGCGGATATTGTGCGAGCAGGGTTTCTCGACATAGACGTGCTTGCCCGCGTCGCAGGCCAGGATCGTGGCCGGTCCATGCCAATGGTCGGGCGTGGCCACGCACACGGCGTCGACGGATTTGTCGTCCAGCACCTCGCGCATATCGGACACGATCCGCGGCGCGTTGCCCTGCGCGCTTTCGACAATTTGCGCGGCTTCGGCGGCGCGGCTGGCCTCTGGGTCGCAAACGAATGTCACGGCCACGTCAGGTTGCTCGACGAATACGCGGAGTAAATTCTTTGCCTGCCCGCCGCAACCGATCCAGCCCATCACGATTTTGTTTTGTGCCGCATTGGCAGGCGTCGCCGGTTGATCCTCTGCCCGGGCACTCCCGCTAAGCCGCGTGGCGGCCATTGCTACCGCACCCAGGCTGGCTTGCTTGAGAAAATCGCGACGCTGGGACTCTGTCATGTGACATCTCCTGAGAAACGCACGGTGGCCATGGGCGAAGGCAACTGAGGATGGCGCGCTCCCAGCGTAACCCCTAGCCAAGAGCAGTTCAAAGGGTCTTCGGGCTGCGCCCCCGCGACCCGGAAAACTGGCGACGCCCCGCTGGCCCGGATAGACTGGCCTGTTGGGGCGCAACGTACGTGTCGAACCGACGCGCGCGACATCGTGAGGTCAGGCGGCGCATGATTCGGAATTGCCAGATCGTTGTAATGGGTGTGCTGTGCTCGCTATCCCTAACGGCGGTCCCCAGCTACGCTCCCACAAACGCACGCGCCGCCGAGAGCGTGGCGGCGAGCGAACTGTGGTCCCTGGCGCCGGTCAAAAAGCCGGCGCTTCCCGAGGTCAAGCAGGCGGATTGGTGCGTTACGCCGATCGATCGTTTTATTCTCGCGCGGCTGGAAGCGGACGACTTGCTGCCGGCTCCGCCGCTGTCGCGAGAACGCCTGATTCGCCGGGTCTATTTCGACGTGTGGGGCCTTCCGCCATCACCGGAAGAGGTGCGGGCGTTTCTGGCCGACAACTCGCCGATGGCTTACGAACAGCTTGTCGATCGGTTGTTAGCCAATCCTCATTTCGGCGAGCGCTGGGCCCGGTACTGGCTCGACGTGGTTCGCTTTGCCGAAACCAACGGTTACGAGCGTGATGCCGAAAAGCCGGGCGCCTGGCGCTATCGCGATTGGGTCATTCGCGCGATCAATGAAGACATGCCCTACGACCGGTTCGTGCTCGAGCAGTTGGCAGGCGACGAGTTGCCGGACGCCAATGACGCCACTCTTGCCGCCACGGGGCTGTTGCGCGTGGGGACTTTCGACGACGAGCCCAACGATCCGCTGGTCTACAAGTACGAGCAGCTCGACGACCTGATCGGCGCTACGTCGACGAGCTTCCTTGCGTTGACATTGAAATGTGCCCGTTGTCACGACCACAAGTTCGACCCACTTTTGCAAAAAGATTATTACGCGTACCTGAGTTTTTTCGTCGCCGGCCAGGCCGCCGAGAACAAAGAGATTCTGGGATATACCGATGGCGGGCGCGAGGCCGATCCGGTGAAGCTGTTAGGCGGGGGAGACCCGCGCCGCGAAGGGGCTGTTGTGCCGGCGGCATTTCTATCGGTCCTGCCAGAATTGGCACGCCCTATCGAACCGCCCCCCGCCGAGGCGAAAACTACGCATCGGCGCACGCAATTGGCGCGCTGGATCGCGGACCCGGCCAATCCGCTGACGCCGCGCGTGGCGGTGAATCGGTTGTGGCTGAATCATTTCGGCGAGGGGCTATGCCGTACGCCCGATAATTTTGGCGTGATGGGAACCGCCCCCACGCACCCGGAACTGCTTGACTGGCTGGCTGCGGATTTTATCGAGAATGGCTGGCAGGCCAAGCGGCTGCACAAGATGATCCTGATGTCGAGTGCCTACCGGATGGACTCTATTCACCCGCGGCAGGCGGAGTACGCCACGCGTGATTTCGCCAACGAGCATTGGTACCGCGCCAATCGCAAGCGTCTGGAGGCAGAGCCGCTGCGTGACGCGATGCTGGCGGTAAGCGGGCGATTGAATCCTCAGTACGGCGGACCCAGCTTTTATCCCACCGCCACCCGCGAAGCGTTGGAAGGCCTTTCCAAGAAAGGGGCCGAGTGGAAGGAGTCCTCGCCCGAGGAGCAAAGCCGTCGCAGCATTTATATGTTCACAAAGCGGTCGCTGCTATTGCCGTTGATGACGGTTTTCGACTTTGCCGATACCACGCAGCCCTGCGCCCAGCGAAATGTCTCGACCGTCGCACCGCAAGCACTGGCGCTTTTGAACAACGATTTTGTGCATGCGCAAAGCGACGCCTTTGCCACACGCCTGGTGCGCGAAACTGGTGCCGATAAAGGGACGCAAATCCAGCGTGCCTGGTGGCTGGCGCTGCAACGTGCCCCGGCCGACGAGGAACAGAAGTTCGCGCTTACGCATCTTATGCAGCAACGTGATCGATTTGCCTCCGCAGGGGGCACTTCGTCAGACCCCGATCAATTGGCGTTGGCGTCGCTATGCCATGTGCTGTTGAACCTGAACGAGTTCATCTATGTCGACTGAAGATTCCCCAGTCGCGAATTTCGCCAGGCGAATGCAGCCGGGATTGTTCCCGTGCGGGCAGTCGCGCCGCGAGTTCGTGTGGCAAATGGGGGCCGGTTTCGCCGGTGTGGCGCTTTCGAGTCTGTTGGGTGCCGACGGTTTCTTCGCACGTCATGCACAGGCGGCCGAGGGCAGCCCGGCAGCGACCAGCCCACTGGCCCCACGGCCGTCGCACTTCCCGACGCGCGCCAAGAGCTGCATTTTCTTGATGATGAACGGCGGGCCGAGCCACGTCGATACTTTCGACTACAAGCCAGAGCTGGCGAAATATGCCGGCCAGACGCTGCCGCCCAACAAGAAGTTCACGAACTCGGGCAATCGCAAGATGGGCTTCTTGACGCCCGCCTGGCGACCTTTCCGGCCAGGCGGAGAGAGCGGCCTGATGATCTCGGACTATTTTCCACGCGTCCGCGAGCATGCCGATAAGCTGGCTCTGCTTCGCTCGTGCCATACCGACAGCCACGCGCATGGCTCGGCGCTGGTGGCGATGAACACCGGCAAGACATTGATCGGTCGCCCGTCGCTTGGTAGCTGGGCCGTTTATGGGTTGGGGACCGAGAATCAGAATCTACCTGGCTATGTGGTTATCCTCGACAAACGCGGGGGACCGATCAGCGGTCAACCGAACTGGGCCAACGGCTTCATGCCGAGCACGTACCAGGGGACGCTTTTTCGTCCCGTGGGCGATCCCGTGCTGGATCTACGCGGGCCGGGCCACATCAGCACGGAAACTCAACGGGAGCAACTCGACCTGCTGGCGAAATTGAACGAGCAACATCTGCGCGAGCGGGCCGGCGCCAGCGAATTGGCGGCGCGGATCGCCAGCTACGAACTGGCCTACCGTATGCAGTCCGAAGTGCCCGAGGCCGTAGATTTGAAGCAGGAGTCGCAAGAAACGCTCGACCTGTACGGTGTGGGCCAGCAGCCGACCGATGAATATGGCCGCAATTGCCTGGTGGCGCGCCGGCTGGTGGAGCGTGGCGTTCGATTTGTGCAGCTCTACAGCGGTGGCGGTCACTTGGAAGAAACCTGGGACGCGCATGAAAGCGTCGAAAAGAATCACGGCCGGCATGCGGCCGAGGTCGATCAACCGATCGCGGCCTTACTAACAGACCTGGCGCGGCGCGGGCTGTTGGAAAGCACGTTGATTTTGTGGGGCGGTGAATTCGGACGCATGCCCTTTGCCGAAGGGGAAGGGGCGCCGGGTCGGAATCACAATCCTTACGGCTTTACGATGTGGCTGGCCGGCGCCGGAGTTAAGGGAGGCACATCCTACGGTGCCACCGATGACTTTGGCTTCGAGGCGGTCACCGACAAAGTTCACCTGCACGATATCCATGCCACACTGTTGGCCCTGATGGGCATGGACCACGAACAGTTGACGTACTTTCATCAAGGGCGCGACGAGCGTCTGACAGATGTCTTTGGCCGCGTGGTACGCGAAGTCATGGCCTAGCCGGTGGATCGTTGAGACATGCGCAATAGGCCGGCAACCAGGCGACAGTTCCTGAAGCGATCCACGTTCGCAGCGGGTGGGCTGTTTTTGGCCGCGCCCGTCGGTGCGTCGCGACTGGCGATGGCTGCCGAAACAAGCCGCACGGCCGCCAACGTCATCACCGGTAAAGACCCACGCTTGATCGTGCATAGCGCAGAACCCGCCGAGTTAGAGACGCCGCTTGCTCTGTTGCGCGAGCACAGCATTACGCCCGATGCACTGTTGTTCGTACGCAACAACCAGTCTTTGAGCGGGGCGATGAATCTCCTTCCGCTTGAAGCCGGGGGTTGGCCGGTCGAAATCACGGGGCTCGTCGAACGGCCAGGTTCGATCAATGTCAGCCAGCTGAGCCAGATGCAGCAAATCGAACAAGAACTCGTGCTGCAATGTTCGGGAAATGGGCGAGCAATGTTCTCGGCGGCGGCTCCGGCCAAGGGGGCACAGTGGCAGTGCGGCGCCATGGGCAACGTGCGCTTTGGCGGCGTGCCGCTGGTCAAGGTGCTGGATCGGTTGGGGCTGAAAATCGATCCCCGGGCACGCTTCGTCACAGCCGAGGGGCGTGACGCGCCAGCCAAGGCAGGCGATCCTGATTTCGAGCATAGTATTCCGCTGGAGGATGCGCTGTCCCGTTCCTTTGTGGCGTTAACAATGAATGGCGCGCCGATTCCTGCGGCACATGGAGGGCCGGTCCGTTTGGTGACACCGGGCTACTACGCCACGATGAATGTCAAATGGCTCGGCCGGTTGCGCTTCGAGGAGACAGAGACAGCGAACTACCACCAGGTGCGTCGATATCGCACGCCCAGAGAGCCGATTCCCGTTGGTAGTGAATTCACGTACGGCTTGCAGAACAGTGAGCCCAATTGGCGAATGCGAACCAAGAGTGTCATCTTCGCGCCGCTCGAGGGGGAGCGCGTGGCCGCGGGCGACGTCGACATTCGTGGGGTTGCCTGGAACGACGGCGCTACACCCATCGAAACCGTGCTTGTTTCGACCGGAAATGACATGGCCTGGCGGCCAGCCAGAATCGTAACTGCCGGCGGACCGTACGCATGGCAACACTGGAGTCTGTCGTTGGATTTGCAGCCGGGAGAATATCGGCTGTCGGCTCGCGCGGTCGACGCGTTGGGACGCACGCAGCCGCTATCTCCGGCAGCTCATTGGAACCCTGCCGGTTATGCGTTCAACGGCGTGCATAGCGTCAAAGTTATCGTGCGCTAGAATACGTTGCGCCAAAAAATCGCGTCGGAGCCAGGGAATGGACGACTGTTCGACCTCGGGCGTGGTGTCGTCGTAGCGAAACCGCAAACGAGCATTTTCATGTCGCGGCATACGGCCTTCGTGATCGTTTCCAGCGTGATTCTGACGATGGTTGCCTCGGCGCGGGCCGACGAGCCGTTGACGGCTGCTGTGCCGGATCCGTCTTGGGATGCGGTGTTCGATCGCGCCGACGGTTGGATCGGCGGTGACGCCATCTACACGACGCCGCTGCCCCCTGGCGACGTTCTATGGCTGTTCGCGGATTCTTACATCGGACGGGTGCGCGACGGGCGCCGTCAGCCGGGCACGCGCATGGTGAATAATGCGCTCGCCAGGCATGCCATTTCAAAGACGGTGGGGCCGCCGGATCCGCAGATGGTGCGTTTTCAGTGGGGGTCGACTCCCGATGATGCGAAGCCCAAGGCCTGGATTGAACCTGATCCTGCGCTGCGGCCGGCGGGTCAGCCAGGCGCAGAAGAGTGGTATTGGGTGGCCGACGGAATCGTGGCCCCGCGGGCGACGGGGGGAGATCGTTTGGTTCTGTTCTTGTGGCTGATCGCGCGCACCGGAAACGAAGTGATGGGATTCCGTGCCGCCGGCAACTCGCTGGCGATCGTCGACAATCCTGCCGTCGATTGGTCGAACTGGCGCCCCAAGCAATTTGCGATTACGCATGCAATACCCGCGCCGGTTGTGGATACACGTCGCAAGCCAGAGATTGTCTGGGGATCCGAAGTCGTGCGAAGCACCGAGCCCGGGAGCGAGAACGCGCTGCTCGTATTCGGCTATCGCCAACCACAACAGGGGGCAACGCAGCTCGTGCTCGCGCGGGTCTCTGCCGAAGCGATTGAGCAGATGGATCAATGGCAATTTCGGACTGCAGACCACTGGTCCGCAAACACCAACAATCTCGCTTCACTTGCCGAGGGGCTAACCACTGAGTTCTCTGTCACTCGGATGGGCCGAGGGGATCAGCCGCTTTGGGTACTCGTACAAAGCGAGCCCTGGTTTGGGACGAAGATCCTTGTCCGGACCGCGCGCTCGGCCTATGGTCCCTGGTCGTCGCCCAAGCCGATCTACCAGGTCCCGGACATTCAGCCGGCCAAGAAGCACTTCACCTATGCAGCCAAGGCGCATCCCGAGTTGAGCCGTGCGGGCGAATTGCTCGTAAGCTACGTCGTGAATTCGTTCGACTTTGGCGAGTCGTCGACGAATGCATCGATCTATCGCCCGCGCTTCGTGCGCGTGCCCGCAAGTGTCCTGCCCGAGCCACCGGCCGAAGTTCGCAATTAATCGAGCGTTAGCAGGCTAGAACGTTAGTACTTGGCCGGCTCGGGAGTCGCGGACGGTTCAGGCGGGGCCGTGGCCTTTTCACCGCCGGCCGGGTTATCGCTCGGTTGTTCTTGCGCGTCCAGTATGTCGGCGCCTGGCAGGTCCGCGGCGTTGGTAATAATGTGTCCCAACTCCTCGCGGCTTGCGCCAGGACCGCAGCCGGCCACCATCAGCGCGGTAAGAACGAAGGCCCCGCCATACCATCGCAAGCGGGTGTAGGGTCGTCCGCTCTGGTGAATGATTCTGGCCATGGTGCGCGACTGTCCCCCCATGATACTTGAACCCAGTGGACGGATTTTCCAGCATTTCATCGAGCGGCGGGCCCGAATTAGCCCTGCCAGCACGATCGACTTGCCGATCTGAGTATGCATCTTTTCAGCCCGGCAGGTCCATGATAACCTAAGCGATTCTTAATCAGAATCGAATCGCGTCCTTCCTGGGAGTTACGGCATGGCCAAGCCACATCGCCAACTGAAAAAAGCCAATCATGGGGCCCGCCCCGCCAATAGCAAGGCACGCCGCCTGAAGCGGAAGCATATTCGCACCTAGTTCGCGTCTGCCAACTGGGTACACGTCTCGCCACCCAGCGGCAGATTTGCGCGCCTGGGGGCAGTCGGGGCAGCGCGCGCCAGAGGAATTTCGTCTATTTTCTGGCGTCGATAAGCGGCGTTGCAACTGGTTCATGCCAGTCACCTCTCGGGCGTCTGACTATCGATTGGTCTTAACATCGAGGAACGGACCATGGCCAATAAGGGCCTGATTCTCGATTTTTCTGCCTACGATTTAGACAATTGCCTGGCAAACATTGACGAGATCCGCCGTTGGAATCCTCAGCGGTTTGAAATGGAGCAATTGACCGCGATCGTCTACGACGATCCGGTTCGTCAGATTTGCGTCGGTTATCGTGATTACGGTCCTGACGAGTTTTGGATCCGTGGTCACATGCCCGGTCGGCCCGTCTTGCCGGGCATTCTGATGTGCGAGGCGGCGGCGCAATTGTGCAATTACTTCGCGCAGAAGCACGGGTTGATGGATGCCGAGATCCTGGGATTTGGCGGGCTCGACGCGGTGCGCTTTCGTGAAATGGTGACGCCTGGCGACCGCCTGGTCATCGTCTCGGAACTGGTCAAGGTTCGTCGCGCCGCCATGTTGGTGTCTCGATTTCAAGGCTTTGTGCGCCAGTCGATGGTGTGCGAGGGGGAAATTCGCGGCGTGCCTCTGCCCATTCCGCGGCCGTCGAACGCGCAACGTTCCGCAAGCTAAGGCGATTGCGCGGCGACGATGATTTTTCCCTTTCGCGACAACGTGCCAGCCCACCGAACGCCGTTCGTCACCTATCTGATCGTCATCACCAACGTGGTGGCCCTGGTCTGGCTGACACGCCTGCCGCCGCTGGCTCAGAACGCCGCGGCCTACAAATACGGTTTCATTCCTCTGCGGATCGCCCAGTTGTCGGTCCCACAGGCGCTGCCGCTACAGGTTCCCGTGCCGGCGCAGCCTGGTTTTCCGCCGCGCGTGATGCTGGTCAACTTGCAGCCCGACCGCGGCCAGATCTACGCCACGCTGATCACCGCCATGTTCATGCATGGCGGCTGGATTCATTTAATCGGCAATATGTGGTTCTTATGGATTTTCGGCGACAATGTGGAGGATCGCCTGGGGCATTTTGGATATGCCGTGCTGTATCTGGTCGGTGGTATTCTGGCCAGCCTGGCACATTGGTTCATGCAACCGGAGAGTACCTTACCGGTCATTGGCGCCAGCGGTGCCGTGGCGGCGGTGCTGGGCGCCTATGTGGTCACCTGGCCGTTTGCAAGGATTCATTCGCTGGTCTTTCTGGTTGTGTTCTTTACGGTGCTGGAATTGCCCGCGCTGGTTGTGTTGGGCTTTTGGTTTTTGCAGCAGTTGATTGCGGCCCGGGCGATCGAAAATCGTCTGGCGACCGAGGGGGTCGCCTGGTGGGCGCACGTAGGGGGATACTTGGCCGGCATGGTGCTGATGCAAGTGCTGACCTTCGGCAGCACGCCACCGGCACACCCCGACGATGACTACCCCGGAGACACTCTAGAGGACGACAAGCAGGTCACTTGAAACGAACATGGCACGACAAGCACTGAGAAAAATCGATCCCGCGTTTGACTACTCGTCCTGGTTGCTGTCGATCGAACAATTGCCGGCACCGTGGATCGACACGGCACTATTCGCACAGGCGAGGCCGCTGGAGGTCGAGCTTGGCAGTGGCAAGGGGCTGTTTCTGTCGGCTGCCGCGCAAGCTTGGACGGAGCGCAACTTTCTGGGCCTGGAGATGGCGCAGAAATACGCGCACTTCGCTGCGGCCCGTCTGGCCCGTGCGCAACTTGCCAACGCGCGGATGGTGCAGGGCGACGGATTGCGGGTATTTCACGAGTACCTGCCCAGCGATGCGCTGGCGGCAGTCCACGTCTACTTTCCGGACCCCTGGTGGAAGGCACGGCACAAGAAACGCCGAGTTATGAACGAGCACCTACTGCGCGACGTCGAGCGGACACTCGTGCCCGGCGGAACGTTGCATTTTTGGACGGACGTGGAAGAGTATTTCCATTCCGCCATCGAGACTTTGCACGCCAGCACCCGACTGGTCGGCCCGTTCGAAGTGGCCGAGCAGAACCCGACGCATGATTTGGATTATCGAACGCACTTCGAGCGTCGCACGCGGTTACATGGCCAGCCCGTCTATCGCGCAGAGTTTCGCAAGGCCGCGGCTACATAGAGCGCGTGGTTTGCGGAGAGCATTCTCCCAGGGCCTTCCCTGATTACGGATGTCTAGGGCGGTCGGTGATCGCCCGGCGTTCGGCACAGCTAGCAGGGCTTGCGCGCGTCAAAAAATGGCATGCTGCCGGAATCCGCCTCCGTGCTACACTTCGCCACCGTTCAACCGCCGGCGCAGGTAATGTGCCGAGCGGTCTCAAATCGTTCGAAAACATTCCAGTCACACGGCATGAATCGCGCACCCGACATTCTGTCCGCCTGGATGGCGGTGTTTGTGGCCGGACTTCTCTTGGTAGCGCCGGACCGCGCTACGGGCGTGGATGCGGCGACCGGGACGGAACAGACGTTGTCGGACCTCGTGCGCCGCACGATCTTAGAGAACTTGCCGCGCGAGTTCGCAGGCGAGAATGACTGGGGCCAGCAAAAGGAAGTCGCCAGCGGACTGAAATTTCAAACCGGCGGCGGCCGGCTACGCATCTCGAAGCGCACCAAAGAAGTCAATGATGGACTTTGGACTAACTATCGCGTGACGCTAGTCGATCCGACGCAGAATCTTCGTATTCAGATCGCGCAGTTCCGCCGGTTAGGGCCGGGCCGCATTGCCTTCCAGCTATTTCTCTCTGCTCGCCTTGGCGGTGAAGCGCGCTACGAACGCTGGCGGCGAGGGATCAAGATGCTGAATTTCAAAGTTGATGCCGAGAGCACGGTCGAGGCGGCGCTGGATTGCGAGGTTGGCTTTCGACTTGTACCGGGGCAAATTTGGCGAGACCTGGTCGTCGAACCAAAGGTCAATGGCGTGAAGCTTTCTCTGGTCGATATC
>DASXEJ010000154.1 GCA_036490175.1 Pirellulales bacterium
AGAATCCGCGCCGCCGCTTCACCGCCGCGCGGGACGAGAACGGTGTGCCGCGCATCGTGGCGGGGACGTTTCCCAGCGCCCTATACGGGCTTGGCTTCTTACACGCGGTTGATCGGCCCACGCAGATGCTGTTCGGCCACGCGGTGGCCTGCGGTCGCTCGGCAGAACGTATTGCCGACAAGCCGGAACTGCTGGAGACGGATCGGTTCTTTCGTCGCGCCGGGTTGTACCTGAATCTCGATGCCGAGGTGAATCGGCTCGATGACGTCACCTTCGGCCATCTCACGGCGTACTGCGAAGGCGTCAACGATGGCATGAAGCAGTACGGCCGCTCGCTGCCGATGTGGGCCACCGGTTTTCAACTACATCCCTGGAACCAGCAGGCCGTGATGCTGATCGGCAACTTGCTGAGCTTCGGCGGACTGGCCGTGGGGCAGCAACAGAACGAACGCATCCTGTTGGAACTGATCCAGACGGGCATCGCGCCGGACAAGCTGCGCGAGCTCTTCGAGCCGCTATTGGACCATGCCGATTTCGATCTGTTGCAGAAAATCAAAATTTCAAACCGGCTCTCGGACGAAGCGCTCGAACTGCTCACCGACCTGCCGCGACTGGCCGGTAGCAACGCCTGGGCAGTCGCACCGCAGCGCAGCGCGACCGGCGGCGCACTGCTGGCCTCGGATCCGCATTTGGAAGTCAATCGATTGCCGGCCCTGTGGTACGAAGCGGTCCTGCAGTGGGACGACGATTGGGTGATGGGCGCCACGCTGCCTGGCTGCCCGTTCTTTGCTGTGGGTCGCACCAGCCGTCTGGCCTGGGGTGTGACGTATCTAAAAGGAGACACCAGCGACTACTTCATCGAAGACTGCCGTCCCGGCACTAACGGCGCCTGGCAGTTTCGCCGCGACGAGAAGTGGGTCGACTTCTCGGTCCGCGAAGAACGGATTCTCCGCAAAGGCGCGACGCCCGAGACGTTGAACGTTTACTACAACACGGTCGGAACACTCGACGCCGATCCGCAACAATTGGGCGAAGGCTATCAACTATCGACGGCCTGGACAGGCGACTCCGAAGGGGTCGGCCGTAGCGTGCAAACATGGCTGTCGATCGTCGATTGCCACGACACGCTCTCGGCCATGGACCTAGTTCGCGAATGCCCGCAGCCCACCTTGTGTTGGATCTTTGCCGATGACCAAGGACATATCGGACGGCAGGCCAACGGATTGTTCCCACGTCGCGCGGCCGGTCATAGCGGTCTGTTACCGATTCCCGCTTGGAACGAAGCGAATCATTGGCAGGGATGGCTCCCTTCAGACATCTTGCCACGCGTGTATGATCCGCCGTCGGGCGTCGTCACCAGCGCCAATGAGGATATTCGCGCCAGCGACGGCGCGTGTTTGATTACGCTGCCCGTGCCCGACTATCGCAAACGCCGGATCGACGAACAGTTGGCGTCGTTAGAAAAGGTCACCTTGGAAGACATGCAGGCTCTGCAATACGACGTAATCAGTCTGCAGGCTCGCGACTTGCTCGAAGTCTTCCTGCCAGAGCTCCCTGATGGCGATATTAAATCGCGCCTGTCGGCCTGGAACTACAGCTACGATCCCGAGAGCGTGGAAGCGACGCTGTTCTCTCGGCTGTATCGCAACGTGCTGTTGGAGGTTTTCGGACAAGATTCCGGTCAGGATCGCGGTGTAGGTTGGCGGCGGATGCTGTACCTCTGCTCGCGCGTTGGCTTTGCCATGCCGATTATTACCAGCATTGATCGGCTGCTGCGCAAGCCCGATAGCCTGTGGTGGGCCGGCCGCGACAAGGGGCAACTGATTCGCAAGGCAGCGGCCGGCCTGAGCAGCAATGCGGACCAACCTTGGAGCGTGACCAACGCCTTCCACTTTACGAATCGATTCTTCGAAGGGCAGCTTGTCGGCCGCACACTGGGACTGCACACGGCCGAGCTGCCGATGCCCGGCTGTCATGCCACGCCGTTCCAGGGGCATCTGTTGCGCTCGGCGACGCGCGAGACGACTTTTGCGCCGTCTTACCATTTTGTAACCGACGTGAAGACCCACGAGGCCTGGACCAACCTGCCCGGTGGCCCCAGCGAGAGTTGGTTCTCGCGCTGGTACAAGAACGACATTCCCCGCTGGTGTTCGGGCACCTATAAGCGTCTCTCGGTCGAAGCGGGACATTGAGCGCGAAAGTAGGCCGTCCACAGCGGCGGCCATTGCCCAAATCCCGCGGGCGGCAAGAGACCCATCCGCGTCGGCGCGACGTAGGAAAGGTGCTAAACTACGCGCGGGCGGACTCACAACGCAAATAATACAGCCTCGGGCTCGAAGCTCTCTGCATGGAAACGCCGCACGACCCGCTCGCGGATCAGCCTTTAACGTACTACCCGATCCCGAGTTCCGTGACGACCACGGTTCAGCCGCTTCCTGTTTTAGGAGAGCTGCCGCGCGAACCCCGACCGATGGCACCGCCGCGTTACGAACAACCGGTGCTACGCATTGTGGTGCTGTTCCTCCTCACGTGCTTGAGCACGTTCTGGGCTGGCAGCGGCGGCACGTTCTCGACCATAGACCGGCTACCGGGCATTGCGCCAAATGCCTCGGGCGTCGTGCTGATCGGCATATGGCACGACGGGTTGGTCTACATGTTGTGCGTCATGGGGATATTGCTCGCGCACGAGATGGGGCACTTCGTGCAAGCCGTGCGGTATGGCGTTCCGGCGAGCTTGCCATTCTTTATTCCCATGCCGATCTCGCCCATTGGCACGATGGGCGCGGTGATCAGCATGCGTGGCTCTGGCGCCGATCGCAAGGAGCTTTTCGATATCGGTTTGACGGGTCCGCTCGCCGGACTGCTGGTGGCCATTCCGCTGCTTTGGATTGGCATTCAGCAGGCGCCTGCGTTTCCGATGAATGTCCAAGTGCCAACCACTCACTTCGAAGATCCGCTGCTGATGAAGTGGATGATGTGGTATCTGCGTCCCGATCTGGCGCCTGGCCAGGAATTGTCGCTGACGCCATTGTTGCGTGCCGGATGGTTCGGTCTATTGCTGACCGGACTGAACATGCTGCCGATTAGCCAGCTCGATGGTGGCCACGTGTCGTATGCCCTGTTCGGCCGCGGCTCGGTCTGGCTAGCGCGAGCGGTGTTCGCTGCGGCCTTTGCGTTTATCTACTTTGCCGAAGCGTATGGCTGGATGGTAATGTTATTGCTGGTTATGTTGATCGGCATCCAACATCCGCCGACCGCCAACGATCGCGCCCCGATGAGTTGGGGGCGCCGCGCGCTGGGACTTGCCTCGCTCGCCATACCGATTCTGTGCATGACGCCAAATCCGATTCGGTGAACTGGCGGCATCGCAGGGTAACGACGCGCCGAGTGACGTTGTGCGAGTGTCCGTAAATGCTTCGCCAATTACCCTGGCGGCGCGCCGAGTTTTTCGGCTTCGCTTATCCGTTCGGCTTGTGTGTAGCGAACCAGAAGTCCCACCAGGATGAGTGCCCCGCCGGCAATCGTCCACCACGCCGGCCGTTCGCCGCCAGGCGTGAGATAAACCCAAATCGGCACCAGCACCGGTTCCAAAAGTGCAATCGCGGCCCCCTCCTGCCCCGATACTTCACGCAGCCCGCGCGCGAAGAGTAAATACGGCAATCCCATCTGAAAGAAGCCAAAGGCGGCTAGCATCAGCAGCTGCTTGCCACTCACCGGCTGGGCCAGATACAGACAGTAAGGAACGAGCAAAATCGCAGCCGCCAGATGGTTGACCGCCACCAGGTAGGCACCTGTCTGCTCGCGCAGCGCGCGGATGGAAACCACGACGCCGGCATAAGCGATGCCCGACAGCACGCCCAGCACTACACCCATGCCGGCCCGCGAACCGATGCTGTTGGCGCGCAGCTCGAAAGCCAGGATTGTCAGGGCACCGGCCATTCCAAACACCAGCGGAATCAAGTCGCGCGAATCGCGCACATCGCGATAAAGTGTCAGGCTGAACAAGAACACCCACAAGGGCGCGGTGCTCTGCAGCCAAATAGCGTTCGCCGCGGTGGTGAGCGTCATCGATTGCAGGAACGTCACGTTCATCGCCGTGAAAGCCAGCGCCATCGGCACCAGGCGTCGGTCCCAGCGCGGTTTCCGCACGGCGGGCAATAGCAGCATGCCGGCGAACGCGGCGCGCCAAAAAGCCAGCAGCGTGCCGCGCACATCGGGCGGCCAATCGTCGAACACCGTCGATTTGACGAATAGCCCGTTAGTGCTCCATAAAAGTGCCGCCAGGACGATGCATACTCTTCCGCGGGCTTTGCCCGACAGTCGTGCCGAGTTAACTGGAGCAGGCATCGTCATGATGTCCCAGTCTTGGCATGCGACCGATGATTGGCAAGGGGCCGTTATACCGACGCGTCGACCCGAAAAAGGCAAGTAAGGTGCCTGGCTTTGCGGCTGGCCTGCTGGGTGTTAACCGGCCAGGATGGTAGCATGCAACAGGTGTCGAAGTGATGCATCGCCCGCGCCTGGCGAAAATGGTAGCCCGCCTGGCATCGACCGGATCGGTCAATATTCGAAGTCGCGTTTCCGGCGCTAGCCGGCCAAAACAAATCAGAGTCGTTCATGTCTCGCGTTGTATTAGCCATGTCCGGCGGTGTTGATTCGAGCGTAGCCGCGCACCTGTTGCGCGACGCCGGCTACGAGGTGATCGGCGTCTTCATGCGCCATGGCGAAACGCACGAATCGAGCTGCGACGCCACAGTCCCTGCTCCCGCCGGTGCGACGAGCGGCAGCGCCGCCGCACCAGTTGCCGCGGGGGCACTAACACAGCTGCCGATCCTTTCCACGCGCCTGGGGCATAAACAAGGTTGTTGCACCGCTAGCGACGCGGCCGACGCCCGCCGCGTGGCCGACCTGCTCGACATTCCGTTTTATGCGCTCGATTTTCAGAATGATTTCGGCCGCATCATGGACTACTTTGTCGACGAGTACACGGCCGGCCGCACGCCCAACCCGTGCGTGATGTGCAACAACTGGTTAAAGTTCGGCACGCTGGCCGACTACGCCGACAGCGTGGGGGCCGATTACATCGCCACCGGACATTACGCCCGTATCATGCGCGACGCCGGCACCGACGAGCCGATGCTGGTGCGCGGCGTCGACCCGACCAAGGATCAATCGTACGTGCTGTTCGGGCTGCGCCGCGATTTGCTGGCCCGCGTGCTGCTGCCGGTGGGCGGTTTTCAGAAATCGGAAATTCGCGCGCGAGCGCGGCAGATCGGCCTGCGCGTGGCCGATAAGCACGACAGCCAGGAAATCTGCTTCGTACCCGACAATGACTATGCCGCATTCGTCCGAAGGCGCCGAGGCGACGTCGACCTTTCGGGCGAGATCGTCACCACGGCGGGCGAAGTTGTCGGCCGGCACACGGGCATCGAGAACTACACCATCGGCCAGCGCAAAGGGCTGGGCCTGGCCTTCGGCACGCCGCGCTATGTGGTGCGGCTGGATCGCGACACGCAGCGCGTCGTGATCGGCACGCACGACGAGTTGGCCTGCCACCATCTAACGGCACGCGACGTGAATTGGCTCATCGATCTGCCGCAAGAGTCATTGCGCTGCCAGCTCAAGATCCGTTATCTCAGCCAGCCGGTCGGGGCAACGATCGAGCCTGCCGGCGCCGATCGCTTCACGGCGCTACTCGACGAACCAAAGCACGGCGTGGCCCCCGGCCAGGCAGCCGTCTGCTACGACGGCGATCGCGTCTTAGGCGGCGGCTGGATCGCGTGAGGGGAGAAACAAGTAGCACTGAACAATTATCTCTAAACGATGGTTGCTAAGCGGTGATTCGCAAGTGAGATGAGCCACGCGAGCAGCACTGAAGGATAGGCGTGCTTCGAGGCAGGCAACGGTACGTCGACCCTAAAAGCCGATAATCATCCCAGGCAAAAAGCCCGCAAACGCGGGCGTTTCCGGCTCAAACTGGCCGCTGCGCGTAGAATAACGTATACGCAATACCCCGCCTGATATGCCCGGATTCCTCGGGTTTTATGCCGTCTGATACCGCTGAATCCCGCCTAGCACGGTATCGCGATACCAGGGGAAATCAGCGGTCGGACTGGAAATGACGACGGGTTCTGGGACGGATACTCACCATGTGGATTACTGGCTTACTTCGGCAATGAGGTCGTCGAGCGAAGCCGACGCGAGCCAATGTTCGTCGCCATTCCATTTTCCAATCGTCGCAAAGTAACGGAGTTGGCGTCGAATCGTCTCTGACAATTCCGCAGCGTGCGCCGAATGCTGTTCCACTGGCACCAGTTTCACCAGTCTCACGGAGTGGCGCTCGACAATCTGTTGGCCCAGCAGTGTGCCGGTAGCATCGTAGACGAATCTGAGTGGCTCATCCACGTCGTGCGGCTCAAGCCACGACTCCGCATCTTTAACGGATGCATGGATCGTCAGGTCCCCACTATCGTCAACGAAGATCGGCGGTTGCATGGCTGTTGCCTCCCGATGTCACCACCAAGAACAATGTCCCCACCGAGAATTGATACCAGCGGCGGCGGGTCTGGGGAGCTGGGGGCATGAACGGTATTGCGGCTCTCATTCGTTAGTGCGACGATCTCAGCGCCTGCTGGTCACTTCAACGTTCACCATTGCCGAGATTTGGCGCTGCTCCGCAATAGAATTCAACCGATCTAAATCGGTATGCGAAGCGACCTTGCCATTGAGCCATACGATCCCCTTCCCTCGTACGCTTCCTTGAACGTCGTGGAACGCGGAGTCTTCGCCCAGCATGTGGATGAACTCGTAATTTTTCATTTCCTGGACGTGTCGCTTATCCATGCCAGTGTCGTACCAATTCTGGACAACGAATCCGACACCTAAAAGATCGACAACCAGCAAGACCAGCAGCAACGAACAATCACGCGCACTTTGCACGTACCACCGGCTGAGCATTCGTAGAGACACAGCAGGCGGTAGACAAAGCATTAGTGACAGACCGACTGCGGGCCACATCCCAAATACGCGGTACGCAAATACACCTAGAGCCAACGACGAAACGACGTACGCCACTATTGACAGCGAAAATGCCCTCTTGGCCATCATCGGCATTCGTGCAGCGATGGTTCCCATGTCAGACTCGCTTGAATTCTGCACAATTTTCAACGCAGGTGTCAGCGGCTCGCGACTTCGGCGATGCCCTCCATCCTACCAAGTCGGTGCTAGGATAGTGATATGCCCGACATCGACGCCGAAGCCGCCGGCATCCTGATTGAAAACGGCTGTGAACCGGTCACGGCTGTTGCCGGCTCGGTGGTCGAGGAGCCGCAACCCCAGGCACGTCCGGCGCGGCATCCTCGTCTCGTAAGAGCCATTGCCGTTGTGACTGCGATCGCAACCGCCCTTTTCATTCGGTGGCTATGGTGAGCTACACTGCCGGCCGCTATAGGCCGTAAAATCTCCCCGCGCCGGCACTTGTCGTCCGCAAACTGGCCCGCGGGCGTAGAATAACGTATCTTATCGTACCTGGACGGCTGGTCTGTTTGCCCCCTGGGGCGCGGTGGATTGCCGCGGCAGAAATTCCTTTGGCCAGAGAGAGTGCGCGTATGAGCCCGCTCGATTTTGTTGTCTTGGCTGCCGACTTGCCGGTAAGCATTACTTATGGCGTGGTGGCCGTGATGCTGGCGGTCATCTTGTTGGTGTTTCTGTGGATTGCCCTGACCTATGGCAACCTGTGGTTCCAGGCGTACATGTCGAACGCGCATGTCAGCTTGTTGCGATTGGTCGCGATGAGCTTTCGACAGGTCAACGCGCGGGTTATCGTGCAGTCGAAAATCATGGCCATGCAAGCGGGCCTGGGAAACGATCCCACGGCCGGCATCACCACGCAACGACTCGAAGCCCACTACCTGGCCGGCGGTAATGTGCCGGGCGTGATCCGGGCCATCATCGCCGCGCATCGCGCCGACATCGATCTCGACTTCGATCGCGCGGCGGCCATCGATCTGGCCGGTCGCGACGTGCTGGACGCCGTGCAGACGAGCGTCAACCCGAAGGTGATCGATTGCCCCGATCCGCAAAAATCGAAGAAATCGACGCTAAGCGCCATTGCTCGCAACGGCGTCGAGCTACAGATTCGGGCCCGCGTCACGGTGCGCACCAACATCAAGCAGTTGATCGGCGGAGCGACCGAAGAGACGGTGATCGCCCGCGTCGGCGAGGGAATCATCACGTCGATCGGATCGGCCGCCAGCCATTTGATCGTGATGGAAAATCCGGACATGATTTCGAAGGCGGTGCTGGCCCGTGGGCTGGACGCACAAACGGCGTTCGAGATCGTTTCGATCGACATCGCCGACATCGACGTGGGCGAAAATATCGGGGCCCGGCTGCAAGCCGACCAGGCCGAGGCAGACACCCGCGTGGCCCAGGCCAAGGCGGCCGAGCGGCGCGCTTTCGCCGTGGCCCGCGAACAAGAGATGAAGGCCAAGGTCTCTGAGAATCGGGCGGGCGTGTTACTGGCCGAGGCCCAAGTGCCGCTGGCCATCGCCACGGCGTTCCGCCAAGGCCATTTCGCCACCGCCGGCTCGTAGGGATCACGCGGCGATCCTTTTTGCGACGGGCGAATGCGCAACGGGCGAAGGGCTCGCGGCACGTTACCCGACATTTGCTATCCCTGTTGCGAAGATGATCGGCGCGGGGGATCATGTTGATGGCGTTCGCATACCTTGTCGATTTAGTTTTCTACCTCCGTCTCTTTTCTGCGTAACCTGTGAAATCTGCGGATGAACTCACATCGCCAAACAGAATCGATGGTGATCGCAGCGGGCTTGACCAAAGCGATGATGCTCGCCTGGCTATGTTTGGCGTCCGCGACCCTGGCCGCCGAGCCGGATGACGCACAGCGTGAGCTATTGAAGACGTTTCGCGACGAGTTCGTGGCCGTCACGCCGGGAATGGGCGATTTTCCGGCTGAGTTCTCGATGGGATCGGCCGACGGTCCCGTATCGGAACGGCCGGTTCATCGCGTGACTCTGCGACACCCTTTCGCCATCGCGGGCTACGAAGTTCCGCAAAATCTGTGGCGGGCTGTGATGGGCAGCAACCCCAGCCGTTGGAAGGGTGAACGCAATAGCGTCGAGATGTTGTCGCACGACGACGCCACAGAGTTCTGCCGCCGCGCAACCGACGCCCTGCGCGCGGCCGGGCTGATCAAGCCGCGGCAAGTGATCCGTTTGCCGAGCGAAGCGGAATGGGAATATGCGGCCCGGGCCGGTGCAAAAACCAAGTTCTCGTTCGGCGATGATCCGCGCGACCTGGACGACTATGGTTGGTTCAATGGCAACGCGGCCGGCAACGACCCGGCGGTGGGCGCGAAACGGCCGAACGCCTGGAAGCTGCACGACGTACACGGCTATTTGTGGGAATGGTGCACGGACCCCTGGCACGACAATTACGAAGGCGCGCCAACGGACGGATCAGTCTGGGCAGGAGGGGTCGCACAGCGACACGTGCTACGCGGCGGCAGCTGGAAGGACCCGGCCGAGCGATCCACGAGCAGCGCCCGGCGCGGTGAGCCGCGCACACTGAAAGACGACGCAGTGGGACTGCGTTGCGTGCTGGCAGACGAGATGTAATCGACCGGCGGCGCTAACAGCGGATGGTCTTGCGCTTCTTTCCCACCCGGCCGAGCGCTTCGATCTTCTCGATATAGGCCGTTGCCAACGGAACCTTGCAAGCCGTTTCGCCCATATCGATGGAGAGCGTGCCGATTGTCTGAGCTGTCGCTTTTGCATGCCGTAGTAATGGCTTTACGTAGGCACCGACCGAGATCACAAAACCGTTCATCGTGTAGCGGACGCGATTCTGCGCGCCGCGGATATTCTTGACGACAGCCGCGAGTAGCTCGGCGACTTCCGCTAGGTCCAATTCGTTGTCTGCGGTCGTGGCGACAATGCCGGCGTATGTACACCACCCGCACGCTGCCACGGATTCGCGCTTTGATTTGATCCACTTCAGGGCCAGTTGGCGAGCATGCGGACTCTCGACCGCCGCCCAGGGGACTGTGTATTCGGATATCATCGGCAGCCCGTCGGCCCCCTCGGCCCAGGCGTCCAGCACTTTCTGTGACATTTGCGAGCCATCGGCCACCAGGCCAGCCAGATACATCGCGTCGAAGTTTCCTGTTCCGAACAGAGCTTGCGCCAGTTGTTGATCTCGGCGGATCGATTTGGCGATGACCTTCAGGTCGGCAACGCGTACGCCGTAGGCCCGATCGGCCGGGGCGCCATGGCGCACATAGGTGGCGCGGGTCCTGTCGCTCGCCTTGGACTTCAATTTGGCCATGACCGACTTCAGGGTTGCCATGCGGACGGCTCCGGCAGTCTCGGCAGACGGGTGGGTGGCACAAGAGCTGAGGGTGCATTGCAGACGTGCTGTGGGACAGGCACGATTATCGCCCGGCGAGTCTGACGAATCCAGTTCGCTAGCGATTCATCCGGGGCCGGTCTCTCTTGCTTCACTGTGGAGCGTGCGGATAGAGTGCATCCGTCGCCATGCGATCATTTGCATCGCCTATGTGTATAGTGGACGGATTCCGCCCGCCTTCACCCTGAGTGCCGCACGAAGCGAAGCTTATGTTAGCAACCTGTCTTTCGCTGATGCTGTTGGGCGCTTCTCCCGCGCCGGATACCGTGGTGGTCTGCCCCGAGGAGTTCCGGCCGGCGCTGGCACCTTGGCTGGCGCTGCGCGAGGCCCAGGGACGCAACTGCCTGGTGATCAGCAGTGATTCGGTCGATGGCCTGCGCCGGCAGATTCGCGCCGCGGCGGCTGCGGGCGCGCTGCGCTATGTGATGCTAGTGGGCGATGCGCCGAGCGTGGATCGGCCCAGGCCCTCGCTGGTCACCGTGCCGACGCACTACGTGCCATCGCAAGTGATTCATCGCTTTGGCGGCGAGTCGATCATCGCCGGTGACAATTGGTTTGCCGATCTGGATGACGATCGGCTGCCGGACGTGGCCATCGGTCGCTTGCCCGCCGACACGCCCGAGGATCTACGTGTGATTGTCGACAAGATCGTGGCCTACGAGCGCGGCCCAGCGCCCGGCGTTTGGCAGCGGAGGATCAATCTTGTCGCCGGCATAGGTGGCTTCGGAGCGTTCGCCGATGCCGCCATCGAAGCTAGTGCCAAGCGACTATTGATCGCAGGCATTCCGCCTGCGTACACCACCACAGTCACTTATGGAAGCTGGCGCAGCCCCTACTGTCCCGACCCGCGGCGGTTTCACGCGGCGACGGTCGAGCGCATCAACGAAGGCTGTTTGTTCTGGGTCTATATGGGACATGGCCGCACACAGGCTATGGACCGCGTGCGCACGCCCGACGGCCAGCATCATATCTTTGCGACGAGCGATTGTGTCCGACTACGCTGCGGCGACCGCTCGCCGATCGCGCTGTTGTTGTGTTGCAGCGCTGGCGGATTCGACCAACCAGAGGATTGCCTGGCCGAGGAACTGTTGCGGGCCGAGGAAGGTCCGGTCGCCGCGCTGGCCGGCTCTCGCGTGACTATGCCCTACGCGATGAGCGTGCTAGGGGCCGAGATGTTGCGGATCTTCTTCCAAGAAGATTGCAATACCGTGGGCGAACTGTTGATGGAAGCAAAGCGGGCCATGATCGTGCGACCTCGCGACGACCCGCAAAGCCAGGCTGTCGACGCCCTGGCAAATTTGTTGAATCCAGGGAGCAACGATTTGACGGCCGAACGGGCCGAGCACCTCGATCTATTCAATCTGATTGGTGATCCACTTCTAAAATTGCCGACGACGGCCAAGGCCACGGTTAACGTGCCGCGACACGTCAGCCCTGGCGAGATCATGGAAATCGCGGGGACTAGCCCCGTCGATGGAGCGGCCGAAATCGAGCTGGTGGTGCGCCGCGACCGGCTGACGTTTCGTCCGCGCCCGCGCGCCACGTATGAAAACACTCCCGTCGCGCGTGAGGAATATCAAGATACTTACGCCCGCGCCAACGATACGCGCTTAGTGACCGAAACGGTTCAGGTTGTCGACGGAGCTTTCCAAGTGCGACTTACCGTGCCGGCCACCGCCAGTGGCGAATGCCATGTGCGCGTATTCGTGCAGGGAGCGAAGCATGCCGCGCTGGGCGCGGCCGACGTGACGATCGAGCCTGTCGCCGCACAGGCCCGCGGCCGCGCAGCCGGCACGCCGGGCGGCTAACAGAAGATTGCGGCGTGAAACGTGCGGCCGTGACCTTGCGATGGCAGCACGCGACAAACTGCCGGCTAGCTACTCATTCTTAATCATGACCCACAGCACAAGCGATTACGAAACGATTGCCGGTTGGCTGGCCGCGGCGCGGTCGGGCGTGGCGTTTACCGGCGCGGGTATCAGCACTGAGAGCGGCATTCCCGATTTTCGTTCGCCGGGCGGCATCTGGACGCGCTTTCGGATGATCATGTATGAGGAGTTTATGACGAGCTCCAGGGCGCGGCACGAGTACTGGCAGCAAAAGGCGGCCGGGCAGCTCGAATTCGGCAACGCGCAACCGAACGCCGGACACGAGGCGCTCGCCCGCTGGGAGCAACAGGGGCGGCTCACGGGCGTAGTCACGCAGAACATCGACGAATTGCACCAACGGGCGGGTAACCGCCATGTTTGGGAACTGCACGGCACGGCCAGGGCAACGGAATGCCAGGATTGCCACGAGCGGTTCGCCGTCGAGCCGCTGGTTGAAGAATTCCTCCGCACCGATGTCGTGCCCGCCTGCCCGGCTTGCGGAGGCGACCGATTAAAACATGCCACGATCTCATTCGGCCAGGCGTTGCCGCCGGTGGTGATGCAAGAGGCCTTTCAATTGGCGCGCAAGGCCGATCTGATGTTGGCTCTCGGCTCGTCCTTGGTGGTCGAACCAGCCGCCGGCATTCCTCGCACCGCCCAGCAATACGGTGCCAAACTCGTGATCATCAATCGCGAGCCGACGCCTCTGGATCACATGGCCGATCTCGTGCTGCACGAATCAATCGGCGAGGCGTTGTCGGCCGTTGATCGGTGCTTGAACGCGATTCGAAGCTGACGACGTGTGGGCGGCCGAAAGATTGTCTGCACTGGCGATGGCATTGCAGTGTCAGCAAGATCGCAGCACGCGCGAAGCGTCAGGGCTCGTTCGGCGAGCCCACGACCGATCAGAGACGGGTGAATTAACGTGCCGGCAATCAATCGCCAGGACGCTGCTCGTCCGGGTTGGCCGATTCATCACGCTCGAAGAACATGAGATGCTGCCACGGCAGCTCGTCGTATTGCTCGGCCAGCTTGTAACCGGCCGGTTCGTACTCCTTGAGGATCTGCTGTTTGCTCATTTTGTGCAGCAGCTTGATCGGAACGGTAGGATCCTCCAGACGGTATTCCGCCAGCGCAATCCGGCCGCCGGGCGCAAGGCTTTTGCGCATCGCCCGCAGCATTTCCTCGGGGTAGGAAAACTCGTGGTACACGTCCACGATTAGGATCAAATCGACTTTACCCTCTGGCAAGCCCGGATCGATCGGCGTGCTCAATACTGGGTCGATATTCTTGATGTGCTTGCCCTTGATTTGCTTGTCCAGAAGGCTGAGCATCTCGGGCTGGATATCAACGGCCAGCACGCGTCCCTTGTCGCCGACCAGGCGCGACATCTTGAGCGTATAGAATCCGTTGCCGCAGCCCATGTCGCAGACGGTCTGGCCCGGCTTGAGTTTGAGTGCCTTGAGAAGTTTCGCGCAGTCTTCTTCCGATTGTCTCTCTTTGCGCACCAGCCAGTCGGCGCCGTGGAACGTCATGTAAGGGGCGATCTCGCGCTCCTTGTAGAACTGCAACGGCGGAGGGAGCGGCTTTTCTGACGCCGTGTCGGCCACGACCGTGGCGGGCTCGTCGGCGCGAGCCAATTTCGTGGTGCCGGGAACGACAGAATTGGGCCCCGGAGCGATTCCGGCAAGCACCAATACAGCCGCGAGTAGGAGAGGACGGTAACGCACGGTGGGACTTCTCCAAGCTAGGCCGCTACGGCAACAACCGCACCCTATCCTAGACCCCTGGCCGCGACGACGCGAGCGGCCGGGTGGTCTCTGCTGGGCCATGCGGTTTTCTTGACAGGGTTAGGACTGGGTGCCTGGAGTCGGCGTATTCGTCGCCCCCAGATTTTGGCGACAAACTGTGGGCTGACTTCGCTCGACCCCAGCTATCCAAAAACAAAAATTGACCCCGCAATCGTCCTGGGCACCCAAGCTCGGCATGATGACGGCAGGCCGTTGCTGACTAGAATAGAGGTATGCCCCACGTCGACTTACCCACCCCGCGCCGCTGGTTCCAGTTCACCCTGGGAAGGCTATTGGCGACGGTTACCATTGTGGCACTGATCGCGGCCTGGATCGGTTGGCAGGTGACGCTGGTCGGGCAGCGGCGTGCGCTCTCGAAGCAGATCTGGGAATGCGGCGGCTCGGTCTATTCGGCGGCCGATCTTGCTCAGAGCGGGCGGTTGCCGGGAATCCGGCCTTGGCTAGGAGACGAGCCAATCGGGACCATTTATCTTCCCCCGCCGCGCTTTTCGGACGAGGATTTCGCCCGCGTGCGGGCCGCCTTTCCCGAGGCGCATCTGTTTCCGAGCAAGCCTCTTTAGCCCACCGGCGCGGAGTTCTGCGGTGGGCATTCGACCCCGTAATTTGGTAGACCCGCAGCAGACTCCGCGGCGCCACGTCGTCCAGACGTTTGAGCAGCGCCAACTCATCGTGAGCGATCGTGGCCAGTTGCATGGCGGCTTCTCGCCCGCTACGGGCAACCGCGATGACAATCGTATCCCGATGGACAT
>DASXEJ010000155.1 GCA_036490175.1 Pirellulales bacterium
CTGGGTACGCCATGATCACCCGAGGATGCGACGAACGTGATTCCCTGATGGCCCGCCGGGGTGACAAGATATTGCGAGCTCAGGCTCTGATCGGTTGCCTGATCGGACAAACTGTCGTTGCTCCCCCAGCTCATCGAGATCACAGAGACGCCGGCCTGTTGCCGCGCGTAGTTCACCGCCGCAAACAAATCCGAGTCCGAACTGCTGTTGGCCTCGACGAGCAGGATATTTGCCCCGGGCGCGATCGCGTGGGCCCATTCGACGTCGAGCGCTGTCTCTCCTTCCCATCCCTGGCTAGGGTCAGTGCCCGGGAGAGACGAACTGCCGGTCTGGCTGACGATCTTTAAACTGGCCGGGGCTGCGATGCCCATCGCCTGATCGAACGTGGCCAGGTTGGAGGCAATGTTCGGATCGTTATAGGCGTCGATGATGGCGATGGTCTGGCCGCTGCCGTTGGCAGCCGTCGAACCAAACGAAGTGCTGCTGAACCCGTACGCCGCGCGAATCTGCGCGGGAGTGTAGCCACTGCTTCCCGAGCTGGCGGCCGGGATTTCGACGTAGTCGGGACTGATCCCGGTGGCCGAGAGCAAATGACGTGATTCGAGATCTTCCAGCCCTAAACGGCGCGTTGTTGGTCGATTATCTGCGCTCATTGCGCGACGCGATCGGCGATGTCTCAACATGATACCTCAAGCCTCTTCGTGGTCCGGGCCGTTTCGCGACAAAACGATCCGACGCCACCGACTAATTACCCCCCCAGCCCTCCCTGCAGCGTCTCTCTGCTCACGCTCCCCCGTACTGGCCCGAGGGATTCCTGAGATGATACGCAGGTTTTGTCGCGAAAGATTCTCGAAATTGTAAAGAGTTGCCCAATGGTTTGTCACGCAAATCTATGCCGGGGCGTGTCGCTCTCTTGCCTTGAGAAACGCGATTCCCCTGGCGCTTAGTGTCGTTGAAAACTTGCAATCAAACTGCGCGCATCGGATAGGAGGGTTCCCCACGTTCCATGCGAGCTTTTGGCGGCGACGTTGGTCGTGGCCGTGCCGACGATCGCGCTATTGATCGAATCCGTTGCCGTCACCGTCTGTTGCCCTACGGTGGCGAACGTTATTTGGACCTTGGCATAGCCATGATCGAACGTAACCGTCGCCGGCAGGGTGGCCGCGGAATCTGTCGAGGACAAATTGGCCGTGCCAGCGTACCCAGGCACGATGTGATTCTCGGCATCCTCGGCAACGATCAAGGCCGTTGTCGCCGAGCCGTTGGTTGTATTCGGCGAAAGCAGGACCACGAAATGTGTCGCCACGGCGGCGGACGCTACATTCGTGGTAGCGCTTCCCGACAAGGTTGAGTTGGCGCTATCAGTGGCCGTTACCGTTTGTTGGCCGCCGGTGGCGAACGTGGCCTGAAACTTGGCATAGCCGTGGTCAAAGGTCACTGTTGCCGGCAAGGCGGCGGCGAAATCTGTGGAGGACAAGTTGGCCGTGCCGGTGTAGCCGGACACGATGCGATTTTGTGCATCCTCGGCGACCAGAATTCCCGTCGCTTGCACGCCAGCCTTCGTGCCTGGCGGCAACAGTAGCACGTAGTGCGTGGCAACATCCTGCACCGCCACGTTGGTTGTCGCGGTTCCGACAGGCGACGCGCTGACGCTGTCGACGGCGGTCAGCGTCTGCGCGCCAGGCGTCATGAAGGTCACGATGAAGCTCGCGTGGCCGTTCTCAAACGTCACCGTGGCAGGCAGTGTGGCGCTGGCATCGGAACTCGATAGATTGGCCGTGCCCGAGTAATTCGTCAGCACGTGGTTCTGCGCATCAGTGGCCACCAGCTGCACGGTAATGGCAGTGCCGGCCACGACCCCGGTGGGGAGGTGCAACACGTAGTGCGGAATCGCCACGTTGGTGTTGCCGGTGCCCGTGAGCGTGCTATTTGTGGTATCGGTGGCCGTGACGGTTTGCTGCCCGGCGGTCGCGAATGTCACTTGGAAGCTGGCGTGCCCATTTTGAAACGTAACGGTTGCTGGGATCGTAGCACTGGAATCCGAGCTGGCCAGGTTGGTCGTGCCGCTATAGCCGGAGACGATGTGGTTCTGAGCATCTTCGGCCAGCAGTTGCACAGTAACTGGGGAACCGGCAGTAACGCCTTGCGGCAGCGCGACGACAAAATGCGTGGCCGCCGCCGCGGCGACGACGTTTGTAGACGCCGTGCCAGTCAGAGCGCTGTTCGCACTGTCGGTCGCCGTGATGGTCTGGGCACCGGCGGTGGTGAATGTCGCCTGAAAACTGGCATGCCCGTTTTTGAAGGTGACGGTCGTCGGCAACGTGGCCGCCGTGTCGGAACTGCTTAGGTTTGCCGTACCGGAGTAGCCCGGAACGATAAAGTTCTCGGCGTCTTCAGCCACAAGCTGGACGCTGACCGACTTGCCGGCGCTGGCGCCGGCCGGCATGTACAGCACATAGTGCGTGGCCACGGCGGGGGCGGCCACGTTGGTCGTCGCCGTCCCAGTAATCGAGCTATTGGTCCCGTCCGTGGCCGTGACACTCTGCGATCCAGAGGTGACAAACGTTACTTGAAAACTCGCGTGACCATTCTTGAAAGTCACCGTGGAGGGAAGCGTGGCGCTCGCATCCGAACTCGTCAGGTTAGCGGTGCCATCGTAACTGATGACGAAGCGATTTTGTGCGTCCTCAGCAAGCAGCGCGACGGTGGTCGAAGTGCCGCTGGTGGTCCCAGGTACGAGCGCGACGACAAAGTGCGTTGCCGTGTCCCCGCTGCTTACTGTGCCATTGTGGGAACCCGTGCCGTTGATACTCGCAGGCGCAACAGGGCCAACATTCGCATGAGAGACAGCAGCGTTGAGCAATGAGCTGGGGTTAACGCTCAATAATGCGCGATCTTCCAAAGCCTCTAAACGAAGAGGACGCGTCGACACATGAGAGCGGCGTGTGCCAGGTCGACTGCGAAGATTTGCGCGGACTCCCTTAAAACCCCACTGCCAGAGGCGATCCAGAAGCATCGTTCCCTACCTTATGCGGCATGCGTATCCCCTGCATTGATATCCCCGGCTCTTTACAACCGTAGCGATCGACTGCGGCGCTGTCCAGCGTCGGCAATGTCCTTACATGTTTTTAAGCAATGACAGCATGACTTTCCCTCATCGTTTCAAAACATTTGTCTCATTACGAAAGCGAATACTCGATCGACATCGGACTGCGCGGGCAGCAATCAGTTCACGTGAGCGCTTTACACTGTGACCGAATGAAAATATGCGAGATCGGTTCCGTCGAAGGTCTTCCGCTTCTACCACAGAAAAAAATTATCGGGCGCCGACGGCAACTCAAAATCTACTTGCTTACCTGTCATTGTTTTCCAGATTTCTTGTTGTTCGGGAGTGAGCACTTTCGTGATCTGTTCAACGGTCCGGTTCATGGTCTCTCGCATGCCACTAGGGCCGAAGGAATGCTGACCCGGTTTTGGTGGAGGCTCTCGGGAATGATTCCCGAACCCTCGCGGACCGGAGGATTCGCGAGGGTCCTTGTGGGACATTGTTCCTTTGCGCCTGTGCCCCCAGTCATCGGGTGACCCTGGCTTACGCGGTGGCGCGACATCCACGCGTCCAGCGCGGGGCGCAGATGTATCGGCCAGCACCTTTGCGTCTACCGATCGCGCGTCTGCGGCATTTTCCATGTCTGGTGTGCTCGTCGGCGGCTCGTCAAAGTGCCCGGAAAACTCATCATCGAACGGAGGCGGCCCGTCATCTCCAAATCTGTCATGTCCAGGTCCATCATGGCCTGGTCCGCCGTGGTCGTGGCCACCCGGTCCGTGCATGCCGGACGCGCCCGCCGAACCGGCAAAACCGTTCCTCGTCGGGCGGTGGCGGTGGGGAGCATTGGCTTCGATAACGTCATTGATTTGAGCGCGCTGCTCAGCAGTCAATTGCAGAGCGGCAATGAGCTCCTGACGTTTAAAAGCAAACGGCCCGCGCTGTTGCAGCGAGATTTGATGCAGTCGCTCGACCTGCTCGGGCTGAATTACCCGGGCGATCTCTTGCTCATGCGATTGCACCAGTGCCGCCATGCGATGCTGCCGGTCATCGGCGCTCAACTCCTCCTCGCTGCCGGTTGCGGCGCGGTCGGTCCATAGTTGCTCGACCAACGCGTTGGTTTGTTCCCGCTGCGAGGGAGACATGCCCAGGTCCTGCTGCACGTCTTCGTTCGAGAGCAGCATCAATGGGCTAAGACTGTCGAGCGCGCTCAGCTCGTTCACAATCTGCGAGACGCGGCGGCTGGTGGCCGACAAATCGGCGACGACTTCAGGGTGGTCGACGTGTTGTTCCAGAAAACTTTCGTAGTAGTCGAGTGCGGCTTGCAAAAACTTGCGCCGCGATTGATACATGTTGGGTTTGCTGGCCAATTCTTCTTCGACCAGCCGCGTAAAGGTGTCGACGGCCTGGCGCGCCTGGCGAAAGTTTCGCTCAGTTTCCCCCCGTTGGGCCACCTCGCGCTGGTAGGCAAGCTTGGTTTTGGCGTGCTCGCGTGCGATCACGATCGTGCTAGCCAACAGCCCCATCATCGTGATCAGCAGTAGCGCCACAGCCGCCGCGACGACTGGCTTGTGGCGGCGAGCCCACTTGACCGCGCTTTCTAGTGGGCGTGGGCGGCGGGCTCGGATGGGCTCGTGCTCCAAGAAATGCTGCAAGTCGTCGGCCAGTTCCTGGGCCGTGGAATAGCGGTCCGCCGGCGCCTTTGACATGGCCTTGAGCAGGATCGTGTCGAGATCCGGCGGAATGCCGCGATCGATCGACCGGGGCGGTAGCGGTTCTTCCACCGCGATATGGCGTACCAGGATCCGTCCGTCGGTATCGTCGAACGCCGGGCGCAGCGTCACGAACTCGTAGAGCGTCACGCCTAATGAATAGATGTCTGTACGATGATCGAGCACGCCCCGGCGGCCGGCCGCTTGTTCGGGGCTCATGTAACGAATCGTGCCGGGAAGATTTCCCGTCAGCGTCAGGCCCCCTTCGGCGTGAAATTGCGCCAGGCCAAAATCTGTGATCCACAACTTGCCATGTCCGTCGAGCAGCAGATTGCCTGGCTTCACATCGCGATGGATGACGCCCAATTGATGGGCATGATCGAGCGCATTGGCGGCTTGTACGCCCAGCCGAGCGACGGTGCGATAGAAGGCCGAGCGCGACGTCCTTCGCTCCGCAGACAGCGCGCTGGTGAACGGCACGGTTTCGCAGGCACGCAGTGTATCTTCTGTCTGCGTGGCCGTTCGATTGATGGGATGTTGAGGTGCTGTTGGTGGCCCGGCGGTCGGTTGCAGGCGCAGGTTCTCGGCGCCACCCAGCCAGTCCTCGGTGGCAGGAGTCCCCGCGCGCTCGTGCGGGTGAGGACGATTTGCGTCAACGTCGTTGCGGGTTGTCGCCCGCAACTCTTGAATGGCGCTCGCCAGGGTTCGCCCTTCGATGAGTTGCATCGCGTAGTAATGCACGCCGCGGTCGCAGCCGACGGCATAGACGGGCACAATATTCGAGTGATGCAACTGGGCGGCGGCCTGGGCCTCGTTTTTGAATCGTTGCAGTCTGGTGCTATCGAGCGCCGAGGCAAAGGGCAGCACCTTCAGCGCCACGCGCCGGCCGAGCGACAGTTGCTCGGCCTCGTAGACGACGCCCATCCCACCGCGTCCCAATTCTCGGACGATGCGGAAATCTCCCAAGGCTGCCGGAAGCTCTTGGCCGGGCATCGACGCAGGACTGTCGCCGTGCATCATCCGCAGGCGAGGTGCGGCCGCCATAACGAGAGAGAGACTGGCCAGACATTTTTCCAGCGGCCCGGCAATCTCGGCGCGAGAGGCAAGAAATTCCGTCCGATTGGGCGGACGACCGGCCTCGATCGCGGCAACATACTCCTGCAAAGCGCGCAGCACGCGTGGATCGTCGGCGCCATCGTCGGAATGCGCCGCCACGGACGCGCCGGTTTTGGACGTCGCTGGGCGGCCTGACAAGCTGTCTTCTGCAGGAATCACGCGTCTATTCCCATCTCGGTACGCAGTCGTGCCAGGCCGCGGACCCACAGTTTTTGCACACTATCTTCGCTGCGCCCGAGTCGTTGCGAGATTTGGGCGAACGGTACTCCCTCTAGATGGCGCAGTACGATCACTTCGCGATAATCCGCGGGCAATCGATCGAGCGCGTTGGCCAGCATGACCGCATGCTCACGACGTGCGGCCAGCTTGCTGGGGGATTCGAGCGGCGACACGAACTGCCGATCCAAAGCGGCCGACGATTGATCGAGTTCGAAACTCACTGCACGTTCCAGGCGCACGTCGCGCCGCTTGGTGCCCAGGTAATGCCGCACCAGGTTCGATAACCGAGCGGCCAGAATTTGCCGCAGCCAACAGACGAATTCCGCCTCGGTATGGCCGCGAAAGTTGGAAAAGTTACGATGCGCTTCGAGAAACGTCTCTTGTACAGCGTCGGCCGCATCGACCTTGCCTTGCAGACGACGCCCGATCTGTACGCGCGCCAAGAGCGACAGGTAGTTGCGATACGTTTCCAACAATTGTCCGATCGCTCCGTCAGTTCTTCGCTTGGCAAGCGCGATCAACTGCTCGGGATCGGTAGATGTTACGGTCAGCATCGGCGTCATAGCGCTCGCCTGGGGGTCAGCCCCCGCTCCTCGCCTGCCAGTCGGCATTTTCGCCACCTTGCGGTCGGAGAATTCCTCGGCCCCTGCCAGGAACTCCCTTCATCGTACCCAGAAGCACACTTGGCCGCTTGCTGGGCACCATGGGCTATTTAGTCACGACGGCTGGCATAAACCGCCGCGGAAAGGCAGGAAATCCTGCGGTCGTCCCTACCACACCGGCACGCCTGGAAACTCGCGAGACTGTCGCGGCAATTGCGCCGTAGTCGCCAGCGCGCATCGAAATGGCCTCCGTGGCTCCGCGGGATGGTCATGAAATTTCTGAAAATATCGATTCTCAGGCGGCGGAACACTTGGCCGGCCGGTGACCAACAGCGCAGGGGACAGCGCATTACGGGGGCCACGGCCGCTGCGAGATGACTTGGGCCGGGCAATCGTCAAAGGATTGGTTTTTAGTGGGCGTTGGAACAGAGGATCTTCTCATCTTGGCACGAAGTTGCCAGGCGATTCCGCCGGTCATTCTGAGTGGAACACCATGTCATTTGTCGCTCTGCCACCGTGTGGAACAAAGACCCCGCGCAACGGGGTTCCTTAGACGAACACAGTGATTGAGAGTGGCACCGCCGTTCGGCGGTACGGGTCGACGCGAGCCAGCAGGACACAGGCGGCATCAGTCAGAGGAGACCCACGATGCGTTCACGGAGTTTCATGCGCAAAACATTGATCCAGAAGTTCGGGTTCGGCGAGCAATTGGAAGCGCGCGACATGCTATCGGGACACGGGCTCGCGGGACCACCTCCCGCGGCGTTCCAGGACTTTAGCTCGCATGCCTCAGCGTTGACTTCGAGTTCGTCGCCGACCGTCTCCGCCGGGGCTACCTCGACCTCGGCCACGCATACTGTACTGACGGCGCAACTGACCGATTCAACCGGTACGGACACCGGCACGGCTTGGTACGCAACCAGCACGGTCGACGGCACCACCACGACGCAATTCAAGGTGAGCATTACTGGCGCGGCGGCCAATACTTCGCTCGACGTTTCCGTCGACGGCACGATCGTCGGTCAAATTACGACCGACGCCAATGGCGCTGGCAAGCTGGTCTTGTCCAGTAACCCACACGGTGCAAACGAACAGCAACTGCCGTCGAATTTTCCCACGACCGTTGCTGCCAGTTCGACGATCACGGTGGGCGCTGCCAGCGGTAGCCTTGCCACACCAACGTCCACCGGCGACGGAGGCTGCGGCGGCGACCAAATCGGGACGACGCTCAGCGCGCAGCTTACGGATTCCAGCTCTAGCGCCACCGGCACGGCAACGTATTGGACCGGCACGGTCGATGGTACCGCGACGACCAAGCTCAAGGTGAGTGTGACAGGCGCTACGGCGAGCACCATGCTCGACGTGGCGGTCGACGGCACCGTGGTCGGCAAGATTACGACCGACACCAGCGGCGCCGGCAGCCTGGTGCTGTCAAGCAATCCGCAAGGCTCCGAGACGCAGTTGCCGACGGACTTTCCGACCTCGGTGGCGGCAGGCAGCTCGGTGACGGTTGGCACGCTGAGCGGCACCCTGGCGGCTTCCACGGCGTCTACTGCAACACACAGCTTTCATTCGTTTTTCGGTCGGCATCGAGGTTTCTGATCCCGAGAGGGGGACGATGACCTGCTCGAGGGATTGGGCTGATGACCTTGCCAACGGTGATCCCCCGGTCACACGCTATTCCGGCTCGCTGCCCTGAGAGTCGGAATAGCCGTTGGCAGGTCGTTGCGCCGTATGGCACGTTCATTTATTCGCCGTGCGTCCCAAGGAACGTGCGAAGCACAGCGACGAACAGAGGATTTCGGCTCTTGCCCAAACAGCACGAGAGGAGGCTGCACAATGAGGTTTCTGGCATTCGCAATCGTCGCAATGGGTTTTGGATCGCTGGCCGACCGCGTGCAAGCGCAGGGCGGCGGCTGTATGCGCGGGGGAGCGGCGTCGGGCTCGATGATGTCGCCGATGTCGAGCGGCCTGGGGACCGGGAATTACCAGTCGGCGTATCTGCAGCAGCAACTCGCTTATCAGAACCAATATCAGTATCAGTTGCAGCTGGCGATGTTGCAGCAGCAGACGCAATTGCAGCAGGCTTATTTGAAAGAGCAAAGCCAGCTTGCGGCTGAAAAACGGGAACAGCGCGAACGCAAGGCCGCCGAACGCCGCGAACGCAAGGAATCAGAAAAAGAACGCCGCCTGGCGACCGCCAAAGCACGGCAGGCAAGCCTCACCAGTACGGCCGGAGCGTTGGCGCAGCAGAAATAGCAGCAATCATCGCGGGCGTTCCTGATTCGGTGCTAATACGCGGCAGCGTGGCGTCCGGCCTTGGGATCGCCGGCCGCCTCGAAGTCGCCGGCCGGGTTGATGCGAATCACGCAGGGAGCCCACAGGGCGCGCGACGACTGATCGATCTTGTGCCCTAGTTTGGCCAAGGTTGCAACCGTGGCGGGATCGGCATCCGGGTGGATGAGCAGGCTGCCCAAATCGGGCGGCGACTGACCGAACGAGCCCACGTGATGCTTGGTACCAAAACGCACCGCGTTCATCGAGTCGGCCGCCGAGAGGCCAAAGTCAACCTGGTTCAGCACGGCTTGCAGTGCCGCCTGATCCTGGCCATCGCCACCAGCTACACTCACGGCCAGCAGCGGCTTGCCATCCTTGAGCACAAGTGTGGGCGTGAGGGTCACGCGAGGACGCTTGCCGGGTTCGATGCAATTGGGGTGCCCCGTCCATGTATTGAAGCTTTGCAGGCGTGAACCCAACCAGATTCCCGTCTCGCCGGCTTGCACCCCGCTCCAACCGCTGGGAGTAGCGACCACAACGTTACCCCAGCGATCTGCCGTGACGCACGTCGTCGTATCGTGAATTGGCCCGGAGAGCCCTTGCCGTTTCTCTTTCTCCGCCAATAACGCCAGCGGCGTGTGGGGATCGCCAGGGCGCTGCTCCAGGGAGGCGTGGTCACGGTCGATCAAGGGCCGCCGCAAGTCGGCGTAGGGGCGCGAGAGCAGTGCCTCGAGTGGTACATCGACAAAGAGAGGGTCGGCGTAGTACACGTCGCGATCCGCCAGCGCCAGTTTTATGGCTTCGATGGTCAGATGGATTGTCTCTGGACGATTGTGTCCGAGTGCGGCCAGGTCGTAACCCTCTAGCAAACGCAGCGTGGCCAATAGCGCCGGCCCTTGTGTCCAGGAGCCGCACTTGAACACCTGATGCCCTCGGTAATCGACCGACACCGGCTGTTCGACACGCGTAATATGTGTGGCCAGATCGGCAAAGCGAATGTGCCCGTCGTTTTGCTCGCACCAATTAGCCAGCTCGCGCGCTAACGGGCCGCGATAAAAATAGTCGGCAGCCAGATGCAGCCCGCGACTGCGGTCGTCGCCCCCTTCACTCTCGGCCGTGATCAGTCGGCGCATCGATCGAGCTAGCAGCGGATGCCACGGTGCCTTGCCGTGATCGAGCAAGACAAGAGCCGGCTGCGCGACGTCCGATAGTCGCAACGTGCCGTATCGATCCAGTAACGTCAGGCAGGCGTCGAAAGCAGCCGGCACTGCCGCCGCTTTCAATCCTTTGGTCGGAATGCCTCCCAAACGGTTGAAGTATTCGAGCGTCGCAAGCTGTGGTGCCGCGCCCTGCCCGGAGAGAACTTCCACAACCTGGCGGCGCGCGTCATAAACCAAGATCGGCACCTCTCCGCCGAAGCAAAAGCCAGCCGAATCGGTGACAGAGAGCGCGAGGATCGTCGCGGCAGCCGCGTCCGCCGCGTTGCCGCCGCGCTTCAGCGTGGCAATTCCTGCCGCAACGGCTTCGGCCCCGCCGCCGCATACTGCCCCTTGGCGGCCGGTCCCGGTGGCGCCCGGCAACGGATCGGCCGCCCAAACTGGCGATAGGCCCAGGAAGACGATTGCGAGAAAGAATGACCGAACGACGTAGCAGGATCGACGCATGATAGTTCTCCGGCCAGAGGATCTTGCGCTGGGAACAAGTGCCACTAAATCGACCACGGGGTCATGGTCAATGGCGCGAGATTAAGTGTAACGGTTCGACCCTCAACAAGCTCGTTTATGACGATCCTGAAGATGACAAGAAAGAAGATGACCGGTCGAGTTGGGTTACATTACACTAACGCCGTACCGCCTACGACCGTCGGGGTCGTTGCAGGGATCAAAACGAATTCGCACTTTCCGTTCAGGAACTCATGCATGAAGATGGTGGCGACAACCTTGTATCCGTTTGTCCCTTCCGGTCCGCAGTTCCCGAAATCGCTCGAGTTCTTCGCCGCCTTGGGATTCGCAACGCAATGGCAGCAGCCAGGACTTGCCGGCCTGCGATTTGGCGGCGCCTATTTTCTATTGCAGGACATCGACGTACCCGAGTGGCAAGCCAACCAAATGATTAC
>DASXEJ010000156.1 GCA_036490175.1 Pirellulales bacterium
CTGGGCCCCTCGACCTTGAACATCTCAGCAAACGATTTGCTGTGGGAGTTCTTTAAGAAGCATCCGATGAAGTAACTGCGTGGCAGTTTCGCTCGGTCAACGTGGTTAGCTTTAACAACGCCGCGATGCCAGCAATCCGAAGAGTGCCATGTTGCAGTTCTGGCCAACAGTTAAATTCCGAACGCGCTCGTTCGGTACTGTGATTTTCATGTGGTGGCCGACTAGGGGCGTGATTGCAAGCTTCTGACGACAAGATCAGCAGGATCTCTCGCCGTACATCGCTGCGTATTTTTCTCCATCATTTCTTCGCACCGCCTGGAAACCGGTGCCCGGCCACTTCCATCGGCACCGCATAGACGCTCGTCCGCGCCGTGACATACAGGGTTTTCAGATCGGGGCCGCCGAATTCACAATTCGATGGACCTTTTGGCACCTGAATCGTCCCAAGCAGTTTTCCCTGCGGGTTAAATACTTGCACGCCTGTTGCTGCTGCGATGTACAGATTGCCGCGACTGTCCACGGCACAGCCGTCGCCACCGCCCCCTTTCTTGCCAGTCGGCTGATCGATCGTGCAGAACTTGCCTCCCGGGCCAAGCTTGCCGGGCGACATCACCGGGTAGGCCAGCATTTCCTCTCGCAAGAACGTGATCACGTACAAAGTCTTCTCGTCCGGCGAGAGAATGATTCCGTTCGGGCCTACGACGTCGTCGATCAATCGTGTCAACTTGCCGTTGGCCGCAATGTAGAACACGCCGTGTACGCCCTGGTTTGACTTTCCATCAAGCGAAAACGACGGATCGGTGAAGTACACCCCTCCGGTGGCATCAATGACCAGATCATTCGGCCCGTTTAGGGGTTTGCCGTCGTATTCGGCAGCCAAGACGCGCTCGGTCTTTGTCACGGGGGACCAGGCGACGACACCGTTGCGCTGGCAACAGACAATCTCGCCCGCGGCGTTGAACATCTGACCATTGGCATGATTCGTTTCCGAGCGAAACAGCGAGGTCTTGTTGCCCGGTTCGACTTTGAAAACTTTGTCTGCTGGAACGTCACTAAAGTAGATAACCCCGTCCTTATCTGCCGCTGGACCTTCTGTGAATTTAAAGGTGCCAGCAAGCTCGACCGGCGCGCCGGTGGCCCCGATGCCGGGGATGAGTTTGCCGGTCTGGTCAGCGGCCAGGGTTGCCGTCGTTGAGACAAGCGAGAGTGAGCCGGCCAAACACGCGATTGTTAAATGTCGAGCGAAGCGGTGGACGCGCATGTGAGGCTTCTCCCGGTGGGGACTGTGCGATTGCGAACGTTCCAGCAAGAATAGCCGAAATGCAAGGCGATCGCGACCGGGCGGTCGACCCCAGGGCAACGGCCGGCAATTGCGACTAACTACCGCCATCCAGTGGGGCCACTCGCCACACCTGACCGCCGGGTGCTTGGAAGTAGAAACGTGACGTATCGGCATATTCGATAGGCCCCACGTCGAATTCCAAGAGCCGGATCCTGAGCGATGGCGGGTCAGACGTTTTCAGTTCCAGCCAGGTGGCTTTCAATTGATCCTGCTCCGAGAGAACTTCGGAATCGTCGCCGTAGAACAAGCCCACCACAAATCCGTCGGTGAACTCGAAAAGATCGAACTGCGGGCTGGGAGCGGCAATCGTGTGGCAGCCCAGCACTTCGACGTAAAACTCTCGCAGCCGCGCACGCAATGCCGACGGTGCGTTGATCTTAATGTGATTGCCAACGACGACCTGCATTAAACACCTTGCACCCGGCATATGTAAGATGGCACGTTTAACTCACAATCCTAGTCGTCCAAAGTCTCCGCCAGTCGTTCGACAGCCTCGTGCGCTTTGGCGCCATGATGATCTTCAAAACGGTGTTCGTACACTTTGCGGCCAAATTTGAAGAACAGAGCCGGCGTCACGATCTGATCCATCAGCGTCGAACTGATCAGTCCCCCCATGACAACGATCGCCAACGGGTGCAAAATTTCCTTCCCGGTTTGTCCGGCACCCATCGCCAAGGGGACCAGTCCGATCGTGGCCGTGAGTGCTGTCATGAGCACCGGGGCAAGCCGTTCGAGGCTACCGCGGATAATCATCTTCTCGTCGAATTTTTCCCCCTCGAACTGCATCAGATGAATGTAGTGCGAGATCATCATAATGCCATTGCGGTTTACGATGCCTACCAGCGTAATGAATCCCACCCAATGGGCCACTGACAGACTGGTGGCCGAAATCCACACGTACGGCCATTGCCAATAGGGGGCGGCGGCAAGTGCCTCGTGCGTGGGCCATTGCGTCAGCAGCAACGCCAACACCGCGCCAATGGCCGCTAGCGGAATGTTGACCATCACCTGCAGTGCCGCCCGCCAAGAGCCTAGGCATTTGATCAAGAGCATAAAGATTCCGGCCACTGAGACGGCACCTAGGATCAATAATCGCAAATTGGCTTCTTGCTGAGCTTCGAACTGGCCGCCATATTCCACGAAGTAACCGGCCGAGAGCTTCGGTACGATCTTCTCCGTGACGGCCGTCCGGATCTCGTTGACCACGCTCACCAGGTCGCGGTCGGCCACATTGGCCATTACCACGATTCGCCGTACGACATTCTCGCGGTTGATCGTATTCGGCCCCGTGGTTTGCACGACTTCGGCCACGGTTCCCAGTGCTACGCGCGCCCCGCTAGGCGTGGTGAGTAGCGTAGAGCGAACGACGTCGATGTCATTGCGCGATTTCTCGTCAAACCAGACGACCAAGTCAAAAGTGCGCTGGCCTTCTAGCACCTGGGATACTTTGCGGCCCTGCAGCGCCGTCTCAAGGGCGTCGGCCACGTCGGCTGGCGCGAGACCATAACGGACGGCGTTTTCGCGTAGTACGGTCACCCGGACCTGAGGAATTTCCACTTGCGGCTCGATTTGCAAGTCGACGACGCCAGCCACATTGGCCATGATCGACGAAATGTCTCGCGCCTTGACGCGCAGCACGTCCAGATCCGCTCCGTAGAGCTTGACCGCGATCTGCGCGCGAATGCCCGACATGATATGGTCCAACCGATGTGAGATGGGTTGGCCGATGTTGTAGACCACGCCGGGTACCTGCGAGAGACGCAGGCGGATATCAGCCAGCACTTCCTCGCGCGGCCGGCCGACACGATCGCTTCCCAGCAGGTGCAAACCGGGGATGGCGCGCAGCACGGCGTAGAGAATACCGGGCTTGGGCTGCTCGTGCTCCACGAGTCCGACGTCGATCTCTGAGTAGTTGACATTTTCGGCATGCTCGTCCAATTCGGCCCGGCCCGTACGGCGCGAGGTATGCGTCACCTCGGGCACCTCGCGCAACATATTTTCGCTGAGCCGGCCGATGCGGTTCGATTCCTCCAGGCTGGTGGCCGGCGGCGCCGTAGTGCCGATCGTGAGCGAACCCTCGTTAAAGGGAGGCATGAACTCGCCCCCCATGAACGCAACTGTAGCGACGGACAAAGTTGCCAGCACGGCGGTCACCGCCAAAACGATGCCGGCATGCCGCAGCGTAAAGTGCAAAACGTGTTCGTCCAGTCGCTTCAACCAGCGGAGCAGGAACGGGTCGTGGGCATGCTCTAGAAACCCGGCCTTCGGCAGGAGGTACGAAGCCAACACGGGAGTAACCGTCAAGGACACGGCCAGCGACGCCAACAGGGTGACCAAATACGATAAGCCCAGCGGGGCAAACATGCGTCCTTCGAGTCCGCCTAGAGAAAACAGCGGCAGTACGACCAGCACTACGATTAACGTGGCGTAGACGATGCTGTTGCGCACCTCGGCCGACGCCAAAAAGATGACCTTCAGCGGATTATCGGGCTGTGGCTTGCCGCGGTTTTCTTTCAATCGCCGGTAAATGTTCTCGACGTCGACGATCGAGTCGTCGACCAACTCGCCGATCGCCACGGCCAGACCGCCTAGCGTCATGGTGTTGATCGAGATCCGCCAGAAGTGGAACACCAAAGCCGTGACGATTATCGACAGTGGAATCGCCGTGAGCGTAATAGCGCTTGTGCGAAAGTTCCACAGGAAGAGAAACAGCACAACGACCACCCACACGGCCCCATCGCGGATTGCCTCCTCGACATTCTTGATGGCGACATTGATGAAGCTCGACTGCCGAAAAATATCCTTCTCGATCTTTACGTCCGCGGGCAGGGTTGCCTGAATGTCTTCCAGCGTCTGCAGTATCTTGCGGTCGAGCGTCAAGGTATCCGCACCAGGTTGCTTCTGAATCGTGAGGATGACGGCCGGCTGGCTGTTGACACTACCGTCGCCGCGAGGGACGGGGCCGCCGTAGCGAACATCCGCCACTTGACGCACCGTTACCGCCACGGGATCGCCCTGCCGTACGACCGTATTCTCCAAGTCTTCCAGGGTCAGCGCACGACCGACGATGCGAATCAGTGACTCCTCACTACTGGAGAGCAAGAAACCGCCACCGGTCACCGCATTGGATTTCTCAACCGCCTTGGTCAGCTCGTCGACCGTGACGTCATACTGGGCCAGCCGCTCGGGCGAGGTCAATACTTGGAATTGCCGGAGCAAGCCGCCCATCACGACTACCTGAGAAACGCCGTTTTGCGCAAGCAGGCGCGGGCGGACGGTCCAGTCAGCGAGTGTCCTCAACTGCATGGCGTCGGTAGCACCTTCGCTACGCAGACCCACGAGTAGTATCTCGCCAATGATGGAACTGATCGGCGCCATCAGGGGATTGGCATTGCGCGGCAGTCGAGGCCTGGCCAGTTGCAGCTTTTCGTTGACAATTTGGCGGTCGATGTAGATGTCGGTGCCCCATTCAAACTCCACCCACACGATAGATAGCCCGATCCCAGATGCCGAGCGAACCCGCAACACGTCAGTCGCCCCGTTGAGGACCGACTCGATAGGGAACGTGACCAGCGTTTCGACTTCCTCCGGAGCCAGTCCCGAGGCTTCGGTAATGATTGTGACCGTGGGCCGATTGAGATCCGGAAACACATCGATAGGTAATTGCGCGGCTACGTAGCCGCCATAGACGAGCAGTAACACCGTCGCGGCGAGCACCAGCGAGCGATTCTTTAGCGACAGGGCGATGATGTGATTCAGCATTTCAATCGAAGCTGAAAGATTATGTTGCGGGTCTGACTCATGGAGCCGCTGCACGCGGAGAGGACTCCGTGTTTTCGGTCGAACCGACGGATTTGGCGGTCTGCGGCGGTTCCTTGGAGATCGTGATGGCCAGCCTGGCTAGCATTCCCTCTTTGAGCTGCCCGGCCGGATTGTCCAACGGCACCCAAACACTCATCGCGCGTCCCCAGGCGGAGAGTGTCGGCGCGGTGCGTTCGATGACGCTGGTGGCCGAGAATTGTGGATCGGCCGTAATCGTGGCCGTGACAGGCTGACCGACCCGCACATCTGCCGAGTCTTGCTCGTGTACGTATCCGCGAATGACAACCGCGGACGTGTCGTGTATCTCGAACAATTCGTCCTGCGGCCGCACCACTTGTCCGATCGACAAGTCGAATACCGTGATCCGGCCGTCGATGGGCGCGCGAATCTCGCTGGTTGTACGGATGGCCTCGGTGGCCGCGTTGTCGGTGATATCGAGCCGCGCGATGCGCGAGATTTCCTCGTCCGAAAGACCCATCAACGAGAGCTTGTTTTGCAAGCTATCCACCGAAGTTTGCAGGTTATCTGTATCGGTTTGCGCCTGCCACAGATCTTTTCGCGAGACGCCGCCCGTTTGGCTCAACTGGCTGTGGCGCTCGAGCAGCTTGCGCGACAGTTTCAGTTGTGCCTCGGCACGTAATAGCTCGAGTTGCACATTGCGCAAGTCGAGGCTTTCTACTTCGGCCAGCACCTGGCCAGCGCGCACAGCTTCGCCATGTTCCACCAAGATGTTGGCGATTCGTCCCGTGACCGTCGAATACGCGCTGGCCTTCCGGTCGGTCGGCAGTTCAACCTGGGCCTGCGCGATTACGAGTCGGCCACCGCTGTCGCTCGCGGGAGGGGCCGACTGGGTATCGACGACCTGACCCCCACTAGCAGTCGTCGTGCGGAGCCCGGCCGAATCAGCAGCGAAAAGCGATGCCAACTCGTGCTTGCCGGTCGTCACCACAGGATCGCCAGGGAACAATCCGTCGATAACTTCCACGAAGCCACCGCTGCGCAGACCGAGTTTGACGGGCTGCCGTAGGTATACGCTAGGCATTTGCGGCGTCGCTCCACGCCGCTCCAACACGACAACATAAGGTTGGCTTCCGGGATCGACGACGGCCTCGATCGGACAAGCAATCGCCTCCCGCATTACCGTCGCGCGAATGCGCAAGCGGCCGAACATGCCGTCGCGCAGCAGCTTCTCCTTGTTGTCGACTTCGACGTGAACGTGCATGGTGCGCAGCTCGGGGTCGAGCTTTACGCCCACATGATCGACTTCGGCTTTGAAGACCTTATCAGGAAAAGCATCGACGCTGATATCGACAGGCTGGCCCTCTTTGACGAGCGTACTATCCGTCTCCAAGACCTGACCGTGAACCCAAACTGTCGTGAGGTCGACAATTTCGTAAACCTGCTGCCAAGGTGCGACAACTTGCCCGGCGCGAACGTTAGAGACCGAAACCACTCCGCCGATCGGACTGGTAATGGGCACGGTGCGGACGGGTTTACCGCTATTCAGGATTTCGTCGATCATCGATGCGGTCAAACCCAACGACAATAATTTGAGAACCACGATCCCGCGCTCCGCGGCCAACTCATTGCGCGTCGTTTGCGACTCCAGCAGGCGGCGCTCTGACATGCTGCCACTCGAGGCGAGGCTGGTGCGCTCTTCCAGTAGCCGATTGGCCAGGTCGAGTTCGCTGGCCGATTTCAGCAAGGCCGTTTGCAGGTCTTCGATCTCTTGGCTTTCGACTTGTGCCAAAACCTGACCTTGGTCCACCTTGTCACCCGGTTGGACGTGGACCCGCGAGATTCTGCCGGCGACCAAGGAGGTGACGTACGCATGTTGTCGCCAGGGGACTTCCACCGCGGAGTTGGCCATTACGTCGCGTTCGAGGTCTTTCAAATGCACGGTTTCCGTGACAAGCCCGAGCGATTTCTCTGCCCCGCGAGAAATCCGCAAAACGTCCCCTTCGACGGCGACGCCGGTGTTTGGCAGGTTGTTGTGTTCGTCATGCCCCTGCGCTGAATCAGCATGCATGAGCCCAAAGCTGGCGATGACGGCCGGTAGCAATCCGGTGCGTAGGCTTCGCGACAGAACGTTCATCGGTAGGCCTCCTCGGCGCGCGGTTCGCGACCTGGTGCTAACCTCGTATCGGCGGTGCCGCCAAGATCTTGTGCGAGAACCGCTTCCAAGCGCGCCAACACCGCTTCGGTGTTTTGCGCAGCCGTGGTCATGTCGGGCTGTTGATCGGCGTCGAGCGCAGCATGCACGGTATCGAATTGAGAGCGAAGGTCGCGACGGGCCAAATTGATTTCTTCCCAACGCGCGCGCGGAATGCCGCTGTCGCGCGCGATGTACATCAGCCGGCCAATTACCAGGTCCAATTCGTCCAATGGATGGTGCGCATCATGCGGTCGTCCGTCGGCGACCGCTGCGAGCACCTGCTGCCGACATTCGCGGATTCGTTGAAGTGCTAAGGAATAATCGCCTGGCATGTCGATGTCGGCGTCCGTTAGGGCATCGCTTTCTTCTTCGTGTTCATGCGCATCGTGCGTCGCAGGCGAGTCGGCAGTTTTTGTACAACCTGCCACAGCCACGAGGCAGAGCACGACCGCGGCGACGGCCGCTTGCGCGAACCGGTAGCGCGTTAATGCGGAAGAACAAAGAATCGACGGCGTTAGCATCGACTCCCTCCACGAGAGGCACGATGTAGCGCGATGGTGCAAACGGGGAAACGACGCCCGAGCACATTATGCGAGGATGGCGAGCGCCGACAACGCGTGGCGGCAATGAGCTTGCCGCACGAGAAGTGTCAGGTTCTCTGCACGCCTGAGCGCGCATGACGCGCTGTGTCGCACAGCGGCAAGGCGCTGATCGGCGTCAGACGACTGGGGGGTGATTCCACTTCCGCTGGCACGGCGACTTCGGGCAGTAAGGCAGGAGCCGTCTGACTACCGGAGGGCAACGTTTGCAAGGCGGCGTCGCACAGGCTACTGGCGACAATCCGCTGGGCAACCAGGTGATGACTATGTTGGGTCGGCTCGTCGTCCGCACTTTCCTCTGCCGGGACCGTGAATTGGAAGCCGAGCACATAGATGTGCATGTGCAGTGGTGCGGCAAGCCAAGCGGCGTTGCCTTCAGTCGCCGGAAAGGCGCTGGCGATCAGCTCAAAGTCTTGCGAGTCATGATGATGCGCCCCTGCGCCACCTGGGTGCGCATGGCACATCCCCGCCGACGAGCCGGCCATCAACAGAAGGGCCACGGCCATCAGGCGAGTTCGGCGGTGGAGGATAAATGTCCACATAGCAAGGACTACCGGAGCGCACGTTAGCTTAGGGACTTCCTCTGAAGTATACATGTCAGTACTAGTCCCGACCAAGGCAGTTTGCCCTGGACGCTCAAGGCATGCGGCGTGAATGCGCGGTCAAGTGGTGGCCAAGGCGGCCAAGTTCGGCGTCTGGACCCATGGTGGCGACAGGACTTACGACGTTGCGAGCCGGTCGTTTCCGGGATTTTGCGGTTGCCAGCATCCTCGGCGTCGTTTTTAATGCTCGATGTTCAATCCGACGGCGCTCGGCGTTGGACGAGTCTGATTGTGCTTGCTTTGCGGCTCGTAGCGCGCGGCGCTGGCCGCTCCTCAGTCGGCGACACCTTGGAACGCTCGTCACTTGAGCAAACCCATCCGCACACCAATTAGCTAAGGACAGATCGAACCATGACCCCAGACGCTCCCAAGAAGGCTCCGACCAAGACGGAGATACTCGCTTCCCTGGCCGAAAAGACGGAGCTGTCAAAACAACAAGTGAGCGCCGTCCTGGATGCCTTGAGCGCAGACATCGGCGCGAGCCTCGATGGTGCTGGATCGTTCACGATCCCGGGTCTGGTCAAGATCGAGCGTAAACACGTTCCGGCCAAGCCCGCCAAGACCGGCGTGCCCAATCCTTTCAAGCCGGGTGAGCTGATGGACGTGCCCGCCAAGCCCGCCTCGACCAAGATCACAGTCCGGGCTCTGAAGCAGCTCAAGGATATGGGCAAGTAGTAGCGGCCGGCTACGGTTGCTCGACCGGACAGTAGAGAGTTGCCACCAGCGCATATAGCTGCGCCACGCGCACCAGATCATCGATCGAGACCCACTCGTTCACCGTGTGCTGGCCTCCCGCGCGCGGCCCGTGTGTGATCGCGGGTACATGCGCGATTGCCCAAAAGCTATTGCCGTCGTCGACGAACGGCTTGGCTCCGGTCGGCAGGTCCGCGCCGCCGTGGCTTGCATAGGCGGCTTGAAAGCACGTTACCAGCGGATCGTCCAGGTCCAACGCGAACGCGCCACGTACCGGACGCCACTCGACGAAGTCGGATGTTCCAGTGGCCTTGGCGGTCGCGAGAGCCAGGGCGCGAAACTCCTCCTCGATTGTTGCAGCGTCGCTGTCTGGCAACCATCGCCGTGTCCCCTCTAACCAACAGCTCTGCGGGTATTGGTTGTAGATTTCGCCACTGTGGATTTGGCCGATAAATACACTTTCGCTGCCGGCAATCGGGTGTCGGCGCGACGTTAGAGTCCGGGACAGCTTTGCCAAGTTGTCTACAAAATGGGCGCCGGCGGCGATCACGCTGGGCTCATCCGCAGGACGCATAACCTCATGCACCGCAGCGCCCTGGCGAAGAAATGTCACCTTCCAAGTAGCCGCGCCGCGCCCGGCAATGGGCAATGTCTCGCAAAGCGGTTCGGGAATCAGTACCGCGTCGCCGTGCAGGCCAGCTGATATCAACTCGTTAAGCTGTTGTCCCAAGCCCCAAGGGGCTTCGTGCAGATCATGGGCGACCAGTAGGACCGTACCGCCAGGAAGTGCATCGGTGTCGCGCAATACACGCAGCGCTTCGACGGCAGCGGCCAGCCCAGCTTTCATATCCGCGGCACCGCTGCCCGTGATCTGGCCATCTGCGACAGCCGGTGCAACGAACGGCAGGTGCACAGTATCAAGATGTCCGTCGAATTGCAGCGTGCGTCCGGGTTGCGGGCTGGAGAGCCGCGCGACAACGGCCGGTGCCGCGGGGTGACCCCCCAGGGGACGCTCGACGGCGAACCCGTCGCGACGCAGAATCTCGGCCAGCGTATCCGCCGCCGCCCCGGCATGGCCGGTTGGGCTAGAAACCCCGACTAGCTCCACTGCAGTATCGACGAGTCGCTGACGATTTACCGCTAGAGAGAATCGAGCACGCAGTGATTCAAGGCTCATAATGGCACGTATTATTGGCGGTTACGTAAGACGGAGATATCCGAGTCGTATGGGCCGGCTCGCGCACCTCGCTGCGCAATTCGTTTAACTTGCTATACAGGCGAGTGCTATTGTCTGGCCATGCGTGTTGCCAAGGCCGCAGGCATCCGGGTTTTTGCTGCGCAAGCAGGCCATGTACGAGAAACTTTCCACGCGGTGATGTTAGGGGCATTGGTTATGCGACATGGCGTCTGTGATGGGTGCGGTCAATCGTACCCGCTCAACAGCCTCTATCAAGTTTTCGGGCAGTCCCATTGTGAACCCTGCGGTAATAGTGCCATTGCCGCGCGCGGAGCCAAGTTAAGTCCCGGCGACGTATCCAAGCTGGTCGACCCGACAGGCTGTGGTTGGTGCTCGACCGACTACGGACGCCAGGAATTGGTGCCGATTGGGAATGTCCCGGCCTGCGAGACCTGCGAACAGCGAATGCGCAACTGGCCTTATCCGACGAGGATTAAGGCCTCGTTCGTCGTATTACTGTTGTTAGCCGTAGGCGCGTTTGCCTACAACTTTCGTTTCTTCAAAGCGTACGTTCATATGCTGCGCGGTAATCACACAACTAGCTTCGAAGAAGGGCGCGATCACGCATTGGCTGCCGCCGCTCTGGTGCCGGAATCGCAACCGCTACAAGATCAGGCAGATCTCTTTCGGGCGATCGAGTTCATGCAACAGGACAATTCGGCCGAAGCGTTGGCCTTGTTGACGCGGCTACAATCCAGAAATCACGATCCGCGTCTGGCTTCCCTCATAATCGAGGTGGAGATGGGGGCTGCCTTCGACCGGAAGGATTACGACACGTTCCTGGCCAAGGCGCGCGACAAGGCGGAGCACACTCCTGAGGACATCATGGCCAA
>DASXEJ010000157.1 GCA_036490175.1 Pirellulales bacterium
GCACCATCTACACGATCTGCTGCACAAGCACGGCCCGGCGCAAAGCGTCGCGCATCGCGTCTTTCGCTGGATGATGGATACGATCGAATATCATCCCGGCGGGCGGGAGCCGAAGCGCATCATCTGCTTCAGCCCGCATCCAGACGACGACGTAATCAGCATGGGCGGGGCCTTGATCCGGCTGGTGGAAGACCGCCACGAGATGCACGTGGCCTACATGACCAGCGGCAACATTGCCGTCTTCGATCACGATGCCCAGCGCGTGGCCGACCTGGTCACCGAGTTCAACCGGCTGTTCCAAATCGACCAAGACAAAAGCCGGGAGCTGGAGGCGCAGGTCGACGGCGCGCTCAAGAACAAGAAACCGGGCGAGCCCGACAGCGAGGGCGTGCTGCGCATCAAGGCGCTGATTCGCTGGAGCGAGGCCAAGGCCGGGGCGATGGTCTGCGGCTGCCGCGAAGAGCACCTGCATTTTCTGGATCTGCCGTTTTATCGTACCGGCACGATCGCCAAGAACCCGATGGGCGCCGACGACGTGCGGATCATTCGCGAGCTGCTCGAGCAGGTGGATCCGCAACAGGTGTACATCGCCGGCGATCTGTCCGATCCGCACGGCACGCACCGCGTGTGTGCTGAGGCGATTTTCCACGCGCTGGCTGAGTTCGAGCAGGCCAAGGGCCGCAGGCCCGAGGCGCTGCTCTATCGTGGGGCCTGGCAGGAATGGGCCCCGCACGAGATCGAGCTGGCCGTGCCTTTGAGCCCGCGCGACTTGGAGTTGAAAAAGGCCGCGATCTTCATGCACGAATCGCAAAAGGATCGGGCCTTGTTCCCCGGCTCCGACCAGCGCGAATTCTGGCAGCGCGCCCAGGACCGCAATCGCAACACGGCCGACGTCTACAACCAGTTCGGCCTGCCCGAGTATTTTGCGATCGAAGGCTTCGTCCGCTGGAACGGCGAGCCGATCTAGGGCCGGCTACATTACAAGTCGCGCCGCCGCGAGCGAATCTCCCCGCCGTCCGCTTAAGGCTCAGCCATCACTCGCCCGGCTCCTATCGATCGATGGATGCCCTTGGGCTGACAAACTCCTGCAGTAAAGACGCTGTGGCAAGAATGAAGATTGCATCCAACGGCAGGCGAAAGCGGGGATCGGCGTTGGTCAGCAGAAACGGCAGGCAGTACAGCACGACAATGATCATCGACCAACGTTCCAGCGGTTTTCTTTTCCAGATGCACAACAATAGGTGCATCACCCAAACGGGCCCGATCCAAGCCATCAATGTCTGTAAGCTGCCGCTCAGCAGTCGATAGGGTAGCGCCTTCTGGCCGACCAGGCGGTAGTCCGGTCGGAACAAGGTCCAGAACTTGACCAGGACCAGCTTTGCAACCTCACCGGGATGGCTAGCCGCATAATCTCGCGCCAGGCGGTAGAAGACCGGTTTCCAGTCCCGGCCTTGAAAATCGTGTAAATCGGCCGCCTCGCAAGCGAGGTCTTGATGTTTTAGGGCTGGGAGTAAGGAAAGCTCGGCATTTAGGTGTGCCAGCAGGTATTCGCGTGTAAATGGGTTGGTACCCGCGTAGAGATTGTAAGCGCCGTTGTTGGGCACGAAGACTAATGGTTGAGCCGTGGAGAGGTTCGCCAGCGCGATGGCGCCCAGCATCAGTGCCACGGACAATGTCACCGTGCCCAACGATCGTTTCAGCCTGGCGCATCCTTCAGTCTTCTGCCGCAGAGCATCGAGCAGCAGGGCGGCCACGACCACCGGGACCAGGACGACCAAGTTCGGCCGGATGGCGAGGAGCGCTCCGCTGGTAGCACCGAGGCAGATCGCTTTCTTCCACGCCCCACCGCGCCCGAGCAGCATCACGTAGAAGGCGCACAACAGCGGCGCGGCCACCGCATTGTCGTTGACACGCACAATATCCAGGAGCCAATAGGGATGAACAGCCAGCAAGCCGACCGCACCCCAGCGAAATCGGCTTTGAAGTCCGAGCAGATGCGCGCCCCAGGCCGCCGCGCACAAGCCCCCCAGATAACACGCGCCTTGGACATACCGGTAGGCTCCGGGCCCGCCGAACTTGAGGCACCAAAACAAGAAACAAGTATAACCGGAAGGTAGAAACCCAGCGGGTTCAATCGCATGGCCGGCAAGCAGTGCTTCGGCCTGCTGATAGTTGGCCGGCACAGGCATGCTCGGCGGTATCAACCCGATGACGCCGGCACACAACAACCCCGCGAGCGAAACAGCAATCCCCGGACGAATGTGCGAAATCATGCGATCCTGCTCGAGAGTTGTCACTTGTCGACCCAACCGCCACGATCTTCTGGGAAGTTCCTTTGGCCGGCCATGACAGCCCCTTCCGCATGGGCAAATCGGTTGTGAAAGAATGCTCAGAGCGAGGGCCGCTTGAAAATGCGCTCGGGTAGCCCGCGGATCACGGCCATGATCGGCCGGCATCAGCTACGCGGTCGGCTGGGGCTATTACGGCGTCGGGACCAGGTTAAATGCCCGCTTCGACAATTTCTTTAGCGAGTTTGCGTCGGTTCACGCGCCAGATCGACTTTCCGCCGAGCCGCTCGGACTGGCAGGTTTTTTACGGACTGTTACATCATTGATCAGGGCGGGATCATCAATCCCGACATTTGGCAGTTTTGGCAGCGGCACGTCGGCGACGAGAGGCCGACGCCAAACTTCGGCGGCAATTCGGCGATCGAATACGCGATGGAAAAGAGGGTTGACTACCTGTGGTGGTACGCCCTCGATCTGCCCGAGGCGTATCGCGCGCAGTTTCGGCGGATCCAGGCCGACGAAGAAGCCGGATGGGCGATGTTTGAGAGGGTCGGGCGTGTTGCCGATCGGTAAACCGAGAGCCACGTCCGTGTTGGCGGCCTGACAGCGATAGTCGCTTGAGGCACGCTCCGGGAGGCCTTTGATGATGAGCATGAAAACTCTTTAGAATGCCCTTAAGCAGCAGGTGAGGCCACTTCCGGCTCTGCTCTGATCGAAATGATCGG
>DASXEJ010000158.1 GCA_036490175.1 Pirellulales bacterium
CCCCGCAATGGGGCGCTGTGAACCTGGTCAGGGGAGAAATCCAGCAGCCATAAGCAGTCAGCTCTTTGTGCGGTGGGTCTCTCATCGGCCGCCGAACGCTTGGCATTGCGAGGAGTTCTAATCGTGCCAGCCAGAACGACGGGCTGATTCAAAATCATGGTTCGATGCGCGGCCGTTGGACTCGCCCGCACCGATTTTTCGTCGCTCTCCTTGTGGTGCCGCGGCGGGCCAAAAATGGATTCATGGACGGAGTGGATTCATGGACAATGAGGGCCTGAGCGGATTCACCGCAGATCAGGGCGTGCAGCCAAGCGGCCGCCGATCCGAGTATTTGGTCGTCGCGCGGCGCTACCGGCCCCAAGCCTTTGCCGAGTTGGTCGGCCAAGAACACGTCGCCCGGGCACTCTCGGCGGCGATTTCTACCAACCGCGTCGGGCACGCGTATCTCTTTACGGGCGCGCGCGGGGTCGGCAAGACGTCGGCCGCGCGGATCCTGGCCAAGTGCCTCAATTGCGAGCAAGGACCGACCCCAGTTCCGTGTGATCGATGCGATAGCTGCCTGGCCGTGGCGTCCGGGGATGACGTCGACGTGTTAGAGATCGATGGAGCGAGCAATCGCGGCATCGAAGAGATGCGCGAGCTGCGGCACAACGTGGCAATTCGACCCAGCCGCTCACGATTCAAGATCTACATCATCGACGAGGTTCACATGCTCACCCGCGAGGCGTTCAACGCCCTGCTGAAGACGTTGGAAGAACCGCCTGAGCATGTAAAGTTCATCTTCTGCACAACCGAAGTTGAAAAGATCCCCGTTACGATCTTGTCGCGCTGCCAGCGATTCGATTTCGCAGGCATACAGCCGGGGTCGATTGTCGGGCGGTTGCGGCAGATCGTCGATGCCGAGCAGATCGCAGCCGACGATGCCGCCCTCGCCCTATTGTCGCGCCGCGCCAACGGCTCGATGCGCGACAGCCAATCCCTGCTGGAACAACTGCTAGCGTCCGGAGGCAAACGGATCACCGTCGACGAGGTGAACCAGCTACTGGGCACCGCTTCGGATGAGCGGCTGACTCAACTCGCCGGACATCTGGTGTCGCGTGATGCCGCATCCGCACTGGCTGATTTCGACGGTGCAATAGCCTCGGGGGTCGATCCCGGGCAGCTGCTCGACCAATTGCTGGTCTACTTGCGCGACCTGATGGTGGCCGCCGTCGGCGGATCGTCCGAACTTTTTTTGCAAAGCGACGCCGGCGTACACGCGACGTTATCGGAACACGCACAGCAACTAGGCGTACAAACGATCCTGGCCATGATGCAGGTCCTGGATCAAGCCATCGCGCGCTTGCGCTACAGCACGCAGGGGCGCGTCCTGGCGGAGCTTGCGCTAGTGCGGATTTCGCAGCTGGCAGACTTGGACGAAATACCGGCCCTCATTGAACAATTGAGGGGGCCGGAGGGCGCAGCCGTCGTTTCTAGGGCGGTCCCCGCAGTTGCGCCGCGTCCCAATACGATGTCCGCGGAGCGTGCGCCGGCTGCTGATCGGCCGAGCGGCGGTACCGAGCCGTCGAGCCCAGGGCCGTCAAAAAAAAACGGTGATTCGGAAGGGCCAGAAAGCGCTCTAGTGCCTGCATCGCGACTGGATGCCGCCATCCCGCTTAACCCGGCCGATGCGCCGCACATTTGGCAGCAAACGCTAGCGCGATTGCAGGGGATTGCTGCCGATTATGCGACCCAGGCCGATCACGTAGCAATTTCCGCGCCAAATCTTCTGGTTGTCACCTTCGCAAAGAAGTATAATTCCAGCAAAGCCTTCTGCGAGCAGCCAGAACAGGCTCAGAAAATCGAACAAGCGCTCGCCGAAGTAACGGGTCGGAACATGCGAATCAATTACTTGCTGGCCCCTGAATCCGCCTCGGAAACTGCCGCCGTGGTTCGCCCTGTAGCGGCGC
>DASXEJ010000159.1 GCA_036490175.1 Pirellulales bacterium
AGAGGCCGTGAATCGATTCTTGTTGCAGCGTGCCGAGCGGGTCTACGCGGAGCTGTCGCTCGAAACGCGCGAACTATTGGGGCAACTACTGGATGGCTTCGAAGCCGCCCTGGCGATCACCGACCGCGAAGCCATCGAGCGGCATCGCCAGGCACTCACCGACTTTCTCGACCGTTGCGAGGCCGGCGGCCACGACGGGTTGGATCACGATGACGACTCCCTATAATCCCGAGCCCTGCGGTAGCGAGCGAGATTGGGCGATCGACCAACTCGGACTTGCCGGCGGCGAATCGGCTACGCAATCTGCCGCGCTGGCGCGGCAGTTGGCCGGGCACAGCTTCCTGCCGCCTCCGGATTGGCAAACGCTTGCCCGCGTCGTGGCCGCGCGCCGCGCGCCGTCGACCATGACCATCGCCGAAGGGCTGATGACCGGGCGGCGTGATGTCTTGCGCGAGGAAGTCGAATCTTTTTGCGCAGAGTTTTTTCAGCTCGAACCGGCCGAGCGTCGCGCGCGAGACGCAGAATTAACGTCGAAATGTGCGCGGCACCCGCCGTTGTTGGCCCGGCTGAACAAGCTGGTCGGCGGGTTCTTTCTCGCCCGCGAGCCGTTTGTCGGAGAGACGCTGCCGGATGTCAAAGCGCTGGCCGATGTCGTGCGCAAGCTGTTCGTCATGCGTCCTCACGATCGCGCGATTGCCAGGCAGTCGTTCTTGCAGGAGACGCGGCAGGAGCCGCAGAGATGGGCCGACGCGGCGCGCGCGTTGAACACGACGCATCCGGAAATCGCTCGGCTCGATTCGGTATTCCTGCATCGCATCGCGAACTGGCAACAAGAAAAGCGTGAACGCGTCAAGGCCGAGCGCCGACGCAAGCCGCAGGCGGTTCAGGCGGCGAAACGGGCGGCGAAGCCGGTGCAGGGGTCCGGTCGCAACAACGCCTGGATCGTCTCAGTGATCTTTGTGCTGCTCGGCATGGTCTCCAAATGCGATCTGGCGACAAATTCACGGCTGCCGACGGCCCCGTCGAAGTTTGATATGAAGCAATTTAATCTGCAGAACCTGCAGATCGAGAGAGTCGTCCCACCGCCCATCAAAACGCCAGATTACAGCTCGATCCTCTACTCAGACGAAGACGACAATCTTCGATTCGGACCGCAGCAGGGCCGCAGGCCAAATATTAAACGGCGCGCCGAGCAGAAACCGGCACAGCCCGGCGGCGGCGCTTTTCCGCTGCCCAATCGCTGATCGAACGACACTGACGTCCAAAGCGAGCGTTTCGTTGGACCAGCATCAATTGCCTCCCGAACTGGATCGTTGGCCCGACGATCCCTACGCGCTGTTGGGCGTCACCTGGACCGTGGCTCCGCGCGATCTCAAGCGGGCGTACACGCGGTTGATTCGGAGCTACAAGCCCGAGCAATTTCCGGAGCACTTTCGCCGGCTGCGCGAGGCCTACGAAATAGTCCTGCGGCACGTCGAATTTCGCCAGGCGACCGGGCAGGACGACGCGGCGGATGGCCAGATGGTCGTGCGCTTCGATACGCAGAGAACTCCGGTCGCTGACGCTTCCGGCTCGCCTGTACCGGCCGAATCGCGGCAGCCGCCCAGCGGCGGCGACGCGACATGGACGGAAACGCTCGAGGGCCTGTGGGAATTCGCTTGCAGCGGGCAGGAGTCCGTCGCCTACGAGCGTCTGCGGGCCTTGTTTGACAGGCATCCCGGGCATCCCGACTTGTGCTGCCGTCTCTACTGGTTGCTGGCGCTATCGCCGGAACTCGATCCCGCGCGGACGCCCGAAGACTGGTTGGCGGAAGGCATGATGTCGGGCGGCCTGGCCGGACCGCTCGGTGAGTTGTACCGGCGCGAGCTCGTGCTCAATCCGGACGAGGCAACTGGCGATCGCGCGACGCGGCTGCTGGACGCGCCGGCCAGTGCGGGTGTGCTGGCCAGCTTTGTCGAAGCACGCTGGCGTGCGGCCGCACTCACGGCGGATGCCAGTCCGACGGTGGCCGAGGATCTCCAGCGGCTTCGTCCGCGGATTGAGCGGGAAGACCACGACGTCTGGATCGGGCTATTGTTGACGGCGATCGAGCACTTGCTGTGGAGCGAAAATGTCGTGCTTCGCCAGATTGCGAATGAATTCAAGGCCGAAGTCGAGGAGGACATTCACTCGCACCGGCGGATGGATGCGGCGCTCGATCGTCTCGAGATGTCGAGCGAAATTGCCGCCGTCTGGCAGAAACCGGGGTTAAATCTCCCCGATGAGTTGGTGGCGGTGGTTCGGCAATCGCGCGTGCAAGAGTTCGCCGAACTGCGGCCACGCTTGGAAGCCTACTTTACGCAAGCGCTCGTCCGGCCCATCGTACTCTTCAAGCAGCTCGATGCCGTCGCCTCGCAGTCGAGCGTGGCGATTTCAGCCTTGCACGAGCCGCTGGCCTGGTGGCACTCGATGGTCGGGCCGATCTCCGACCAGCGGAGTGAAGAACAACTTTCGACGCTGGTTTGCGAATTCCTGAAACGATCGGATTTTTTCGACTACCGCGCGTTTCGACCCAAGCTGCTCGAATTCTGCCTGCACGAGTCGCTCACGGCCGAACAGTTCGAACAGTCGCTGTCGGGGTGCGGCTTGCTCGGGCTGGCCGATCTCGCCGCGGCGATTCACCGCGATCTCGCGCTACGCTTCGTGGCCCACGCATATCGAGTCTTTTGGGCCTAGCAGCGGTGATACTCAATCGGCTGCGCCGCCGCGATCGTGCGCTCATGGCGCCGAGGTCGCCGGATTCGTTTTGGCCTGCTGCTCCGGGGAGACTTCCACGGTGCTGCGCTGAAACTTTCCCACGCCGGCGCCCGTGTGCAGCCATTCGACCCGTGAGCCGGCGACGGGCATGCCCGACTGATAGTAGACCGGGCCGTACTTTTGATCGTTGGGGCAGTGCTCGCGCAAATAGCCGGCCGGATGACCGAAAATGTAGCGGGGGTGATAGAGCATGTGGCCGCGAATGCCAAAGCCGTAGCCCAGCAGCTTCGGGTATCGAGGAGGAAAATTGGGTGGGTACACGTACGGGGCGTAATAGCCCTTAGCCGGGTAGTTGGCGTAATAACCGCGGCTGACGCTGTCGGAAGGAGCTTCCTGAGAACTGCCCTGCTCGGGATTGCCTGGCTCGGTATTGCCCTGCTCGGTATTGAACCGCTCGGGCTCGGCCGGCCTGACGATCAGTTCATGCGGTTGTGCTTCTGGCTGGACCTCGCTGTCTTCAGCGATGGCCGCTGCCTGCGGCAGGCACCAGCAGCCAGCTCCTAGCATTGCAATCAGCATGATGCGCAACATAGCGGCTTCCGCGCCAAGGGTGCCG
>DASXEJ010000160.1 GCA_036490175.1 Pirellulales bacterium
AATTGTCAAACGCCCACGGCGCTGGACCGCCTAAGCGCCCCCAGCCGCGCGCATGCCCACCGACGCATTTTCTTTACGCGTCCCAGATTCACAAGCTGATAGCCGCACAAATGTTCACACAAGATTCGCTGAGCCGGGACAGCGGTCAAGCAAAAGCGCAACTCTTTCGTGAAAAGCAATGGGTGCAGACAGAGGGGACGGTGGGTCAATGCCGGCTAAATGCCCAAGCCGCTTTGACGCTGGCCTCTGGGTAGCCGTTGATAAATCGATGAGCCAGTGTGGGAAGCCGTCGACGCGGCACTCATGCGGCGTTCACTCAAGATTTGCTGGAGTGGGACAGCACGAGGTAGCTACTGCTCATACGCATAAAGCTAGCGACAGTCCACACCCAACCAACGCGAGTTTTCGAACCGTGTCCGCCAAGACCTCAAGTACGACGCTATTGCTGTCGCCATAAACTAAACATACCACGTCGACAGAGCATTGATGCGCGGCAACAAAGGACTTTATTCGCTCTGCTGAACTTATAAACGGAGACAGCACTTCAGAGACTGCGGCATCAAGGCTCGTGTGGGGGCGCTGCTTTATTTCATATGCCCACTCCATCTGAGGTAAATCGGCACGGGCTTTCAGATGAGGAAGTCGCTGACGCCACAGGCGAGTTGGCGCTAAGCCAACTACCTTAGAAAACGCATCTGTGTCAAAGCTTTTTCCGCTCACCACGAACGAGGACGTAATTGAAGGCTCGACAATCTCGCCTGGTGTATTCTCTACCATTTAGTGACCCTACGGCAAGCGTGGATAAAGTCCCGGAAGCTCGCTGATATTGTAACCAGTCGGCACATTTGCCGACGTACCCGGGCGAACAGGAACAAGGTGAACACTGCCACCCGAATCAACCGCAACATTAAATTGCGCCGCAGCCTTGCTGCCGACCATGTCGGCTTTAAAGGCTTCGGCATCAATGCCTCGCTGATTTAGCTGGCCTGTCTTGAGGGTTTTCAGATTGCCGGCATTTGTGCCACCGTTTATACCCTCGTCATTTCCGCCAGTCCCGCCTTGCCCGGGCGTAAGTAGCCGTTCGTTTCGTTAGGTTGCCGCGGCGGCGTTGCGGGGGCGGCAGCGGGGGGAGTGCGGAGAGATTGGGCGGTTTCGGACGAACCGGCCCAGGCGGTCGTCTTGCGAGATGAGGGCGGCACGGACTTGCAAGATCGCCTCGCCCCGGGGACCGTCGTCCCAAAACTTTTCCGTTCCTTTGACGCGCTTGCTGATCTGCTTGACCAGCGACTCGGCCAGCGAACTGGTCACCGGCAGGCCCGCGCGGCGGTAGCGCGGATAATCCATGCGCGAGCGGTTGTTGGTGAGGTAGGTCAAGGTACGTTGCACGGTTTCGCGCGGTCCCGGGTCGGCGGTGTCCGGTTCGCCGGCGGCCATCGCGCCCAAGCGTTGCGAGAGCTCGTCGAGCACCTGGGAGACGTTTGCTTGCCAACACGCGCGAGCCCAGGTCACGTGTTGCGTCCAGCGCTGCGCCCGATCGCGGCAGAGTGCTTTGGCCGCGTCGTACACGTACTCCACGACGTGAATGAAATCGACGATGGGCGTGAAGCCGGGGAACCAACGTTCTTGAATCGACCAGTTGTATTTCTGGCCGTCGCCCACGAAGGCGCCTCGCTCTGCCGCGAAGAAGCCGCGCGCGTCCGCCTCGGCGGCCATCATGGCTCCGAACGCGTCGCTGCTGGTCAATGAACTGACGCAGGTGCGGACGAGCGTCTGGGGTTGCCAGGCCGCCGGTGCTTCCGCGATCTCAACCGGCGACGGCGGCGGGTCGGCGGCCGAGACGGGAATCAGCTCTGGCTGCGGGCTTTTGGCCTTTTTCAGCCCTAAAACCAGCTTTTCAACATACGCCTGGTTCCGCAAGCAATCGGGCAACTCGGGCTGCGGATCATGTTCGTGAGAGCTGCTGCACATCCGGTGAAAGGCGGCATTCTTGGTTTCACGCCAGCGCGGCCCATGAATGCCGTGGCCGACCCCGGCGGCTCGCGTTCGCATCCGGCCGCCGTCGCAAAACACGCCCACCACCGAGGGCGGCGGATCGGCCACCGTGGGCACGCGCGGCAGCGGCTGCCCTTGATAGGCCCGTGTGCCCCGGTCGCGTTGGTCAGCCAATTCTCCGCCAAGCTGAGCGCTGAGTTGATTGACCGTGCGCGCCGTGATCTCGATTTCGCCCACCCCTCGCAAGGCTTCGGCCGCCGCTTCGAACGAGTCGGCCGAACCGGCCATCCGCAGAATCTTCTCCAGCAGCGCAGGGCTGAAACCATGCGCGTCAATCTTCAGCACCGGACGCAGAGGGAAAAAAATCTCGACGGCAAGTCGAGCAATGAGCCACCGGTTCATCCAGGTCGGCGGTGCCGCCGCGTACCTGGATGGAGCGTGGGCGATGGTCGAGCCTGCACCGCCGGCCACATTCCGGACACGGGGCTTCGCCTTCCAAAGCTCCCGCTTGCGTGCCGGTCATGTCTTCGACGGCGCCGCGCACCAACGCCTTAGAAGCAGTGACAGCGACCTCCTCGATCATCCACAGATCGACGTCCAAGCCCACGCCGTTGGGAAACGCGAGCTGCGCCAACAATTTGCCCCAGCCCCGGGCCACCTCCTCGATCTCCCGCAGTTTTTGCCGCCGCTGCGATTCGTCCATCATCTTCCGTCCCTCCTTGGACTTGCAAATCTCCTCCATGCGAAAAACCCCGCCCACCAGCATACACCCCCTCACCGAACCCGCGAACGTCTACTTACGCCCGCCTTGCCCCGTGGAGAAGGCATTCGTAAGCCCCCTCAACCCATTCGCTCCAAGGCCGGCGGAACCGACCTCTAATCCGATGGCGCCCGCGCCTTCTGCCACCACCGTCGTCACCCCACCAAGGGAAATCGCGCCGCCGCCGCCCACAGTGCCTGCGCCAACTAGCTCTAGCGACGGCGAGCCTTGCAGGAGATTGCGCGCGGGGGATAAACGGGGACAGGGGGATAAACGGGGACAGGTCCAATTTATTGTTCAGGCGGCGAGTTTTTGCGCGGTCGTCCCGGGGCGCGTAAGGTGGCTTGCAGCCCGAGCTCCTCGGTGGTGGACTTTGTCCATGAATTGCCGCCGTACGGGGCGCCCCGCTGCACACTCCGCCGCAAGGCTTCCAATTCAGCGTCCGTCTGCGCGGCATTGACGTGCTCGCGCCAACGGCGCGGGCGGGGAACCGGCCAATTCGAAAGCCATGCCTTCTGCTCGGCAGTTCCCTGTTCGCGAATCCAGAGACTGCCCCACCGCCAATCGACGGCCCGGCGGACCAGCCCGGCGCGTAGCGCGTTGCGCTCCACATACCGCAGAACCTGGTAAAAGTGCTCGTCCGCTTCGACGGGAAACGACTTGAATCGCCCCTGGTAGACGTGGCCGTAACCGACCCGCCGTTTGGCCCGCACCCAACGCGTGGCATGCGTCACCGTGAGCCGCTGGAAGAACAACGCCAGTTGGTCATCCGCCTCGGGCCACAGGACAAAATGCCAGTGGTTGGGCATCACACAGTACCCGCAGACACGCAACGGCACCTTGGCCAGCGTTTCTGCCAAAGTCTCTTCGAACGCTTCGTAGTCGCGGGCTTTGTCAAACAGCCGCATACGCCCCACGCCGCGGTTGAGGACATGGTAGACGAACCCGCCTGGAGCAGCACGTGCGGTTCTCGGCATGCCCGTACTCTAGCCTGTCGCTG
>DASXEJ010000161.1 GCA_036490175.1 Pirellulales bacterium
GCGCGCACCAACGAAGTGTTTTCGCTGTTGCGGATGACGATCCAGGTGACGCGCGATCCACACTTCTACTTTTGGTCGATCGTACTGCCTTTGATCCCCATCATGGCTACCGCCTGGTCGGTGTTCTGGATGGATCCCAAGGAGTTCAGCTCTCAGGTTGGCGTGGGCATTACCGCCATGCTCACGGTCGTGGCGTACCGCATTACAATCGATTCCAGCCTGCCTCCGCTGACATACATGACGCGGATGGATTATTTCCTGCTGATCTGCCAAACGTTCGTTTTCATCGCCTTCATTTCCACCGTGGCGATTCACGTTTTGTATGCTCTCGACGTACCGCACATGCGAGCACGCGCTGCCCGGCTGACCGAACTATGTCGCTGGTTGCCCCCCGTAGTGCTAACGATGATCAACGTGCTGCTGGCGACGCTGCCGGTGCGTTACGGAACATTCATAATTCTTTCGCCCGTCGTGGTGCTCGCGTTGTGGCTGCGTCTGTCACCATTGCAGTTCCCTCGTTGGATCCGGACTTTGCTCAAGCCGGAAACCCTGCTCGAGACGCGTCCCGAAATTGCGCCGTCCGAGCCTCCCGCGCCGCACACGCGATTGCGCGGGGAATCGGTCGGCGCAGACGTCGTTAACTCTGAACGCCGTTCGGCTTAAATCGCATTCGCGGCCATAGCGTCCCCCTGCATTGCCGTGGCACGTGCGATCGCCTCCGGTAATGACTTGCGAGATATGCCAGCAAATTGCGCACGAACGTTACTCGAAGATAATCCGATACCTTCCATCCCCAGAGGGGTTCATTAAAGAAGGGGGAAATGGCGGCTGTTCAGGCCGTTTTTTTGGGGAATCCTCTGGGATCAGGGAGAAATCACATGTTTCGCTTCGCGCTCATGTCCGGCGCCCTCTGTTGGGCCTTCGCGCCGGCGGTCACATTCGCCCAATCGCTCGTGGGCGACCAGGTCTCTGACCAGATCTCTAACGAGGTCGTCAGCCGGGCCGCATCGTCGTCTGTATCCGATTTGCCGGCCTTAGATTCGCCCGTCGCCGTACCGGACCAGAAAACCGCGGCCGCGGGGGATCACGCTCCCGCAGGCCAACTACTGGGGCTCAGCGCTACGCAGATGCGCTTGGCAAGTTCGTCACTGGGCCTGGCTGGCACACTGTTGGCGCTTGCCGATAATCAGGGCACCGACAAGCCCGCAGCTCGAGACCAGGATCGGGCTGAACGTCGTAACCGGCGCGGTCGAGAGTCGAACCTCAGCCCCGAACAGCGCAAGGCCATGTGGGAACAAGTCGCTCGCCACCGGGCCGAACGTGCAAAGGCAGCGGGTACGCCTGACAAAAAGGAGGGCGCAGAAGGCTCCAAGGGAGACGACAAGAGCGCCGCCCATGCACAAGGCCATCGCCACCATGCTGGTCGCCACGATGCTGGTCGCCACGATGCTGGTCGACATCATGCGAGTCGGCACCGCGGCCACGGCTCGCAACACGCGGCGCACGGACGTGGCGCGCACCATAGAAAGCCAGGCGGTCGGGCCCACGAATTAGCGGACGGCCAACGTCATCACGGCGGTCACCATCATGGCTGGCACGGTCATCATGGATCGCACCAGTTTGCGGACGGGCGACCGCACTACGGTGGTCATCATCATCACAGCTGGCACGGCCACCGCGGACCACATCACGCGGGGCAGCATCATGATGGGCAGCAGTTTGCCCATCACCGCCACCACAGGCATCACGGCCCGCATGGCGAGCACTTTGCTCATCGTGGCTCACACCATGGACCACACCAGTTTGCCGACGGTCGTCCGCATCGTGGCAGTCACCATCATCATGGTTGGCACGGCCACCGTGGACCACATCAGGCGGGGCAGCATCACGATCACCACCAATTCGCCCACCATCGCCACCACAGGCATCACGGCTCGCACAGCGAACACTTCGCTCACCGTGGCCCGCATCCTGGCCACGGCCATCCGGAGCATGGCCAGCAAGCGCATCGTGGACCGCATCAGTTTGCTGACGGGCCACCGCCCCACGGCCCGCGCGATGGCGACCATCGCTTCACTAGCCACCCCTTTCACGGCGTTCCTCCTCAGCACGGTCCGCGCGGACCGGCCGCCGACGGACGATCGCCTGGCAGTGATGCTGGACGAATTGCCGACATCGAACGGAAGCTAGATCGGCTCTTCCGACTTGTCTCCGAGATTCGGCAAGAAAAGAAACCATAAGCGCTTTGGGCTCTGCCGCTGTGGTGTCGGCAGAGTTCATTATCCGCTCCTTAGGGAGCGAACGACGACTGGTGAGGTCGGCCAGCGGAACAACGGCCGCCCTCACCAGTTTTTTTATTGCGCTCCCCACGCGGCTTGCATAGTTTCGCTCGCGGCGCGCAATGCTCGCTGGCACTATCGCCAAACGACACGGCTGCAGATGACGGAGCCACCACCGTTGAACCAGACAGCGCTCGTCGTAATTTGGCCTGCCGCGACGGACTCGGCGCCAGGTTCGGGCTGCCTGTCGCCGAGCCGTACGCAGCAGAGAAGATGGGACGTCCTCTTTCGCGCCATTGCCTTACATTTTCAGGGATCTGTATGGCAACCAGCACGCCTGCGCAGTGATCATTCACGTGTTCCACATCACTCGATCCCCACTCACGACAATCAGGAATCTTTCGCTTGGCTCGCCGATTTTGGGCAACAAATTCTTAAGCGATTTCCTTTAGCAAGAACCGTGCCGTCGGCGTGAACGAGCGCGTATTCGCGATCCGAGTCAGGGATTTACCGGCCCGCGACGTAATGAGTGCATGGCAAGACGATGATCAGCGCACCGTGCCGTGACACTTTTTTCGTCACACTTGATCATCGAGCGACAGCCGACGATCGTTGCGCTAAGGATCAACAGATCGGCGCGACCGTAAGACGCCGCGTCGATATGGACTGCTGCAGCGCCGTACCTGCTGTGAATCGATGGCCTACAAGCATGCTCACGCGTTACTTGGTCGCCTCGGGCCGGCAGTACGACAGGGTCAGCAGCGCGTAGCCTGTCACAAGATTTGGATCCCCTTCCAGCCAACGCCCGTTGGAGTTGACCCACGACCCGTCCGGCTGCTGTCGGCGAGCAAGTTCAGCCACAAGATCGGCACGCCAATCGTGCGAACTCCCTTGCGCATCATTGAGTGTCGGCTGGCCGAGCGCAGCCAGGGCCTTGCCGAATAGATGGTAATAGTAGTACAGCCCTTCATCCCCCAGGCCGGGATTCTCGGTCACGCTGTAATGCTTTTGCGCCCAATCAACAGCCGCTTTGACGCGCGGGTCATCGGCTGAAAGTCCGGCAAAGATCATGCTCTTCAGTCCCGCGTAACTCATCGAGCCGTAGCTCCGCAACCCTCCGTTCGGAGCCTTGCCGGCCGGACTTCCTCCGTCACCAACGGGCGTGTAGTAGAAACCGCCGTCTTGAATCTTGGCAGCAAACTGCGTGGTATTGTGTTGCGATTCGAGATTCTGACAGCGCGAGACGAAGACCAGGGCGCGTTTCACCGCGTCATCGTCGGCACCGTCGCCAGCGGCCTCGAGCGCCTCCATCAAGAAATGAGTATTCGATAGATCGGGCCGCTCGGCCCCGCCATACCCGACGCCACCATAAGGGACGTCCGCCGGCGTACGATTATCTCCCTCGCCAAATTGCAGCCCTTTTAGGAATTTATCGGCGTTCTTAAGAATCGTGTCGTAGCGTCCGTTGCGATTTGCCTCGGCAAACGCCATCACGCCCAGGCACGTCTCGTAATTACGGAGGCGCGACTTGGGGGCATAGATGCCACCGTCGGGCTGCACAAATTTTTCCAGGTACTTGAGCGCTTTAGCAACAATGGGATCGTCCGCCGTGCGTCCGTTGCTGAGAATGGCCTCGACGATGATGGCCGTAATGCCGGGGCCGGCATTGGCACTGAACGAGCCGTCGTCGGCCTGTCCTTTGGTGCGTAAGAAGTCGATCCCTTTTTGCACGGCTTGTTCGTAGGACTGCCGATCGGATCCAGGCGCTTCGGCCCCCTGCCCTGTCGGCACACCAGCGACGACTAATGCCGAAACCGTGATCCCTCGGGCGATAGCCACAAATGTAATCCATGACTTCGTTGGCGTTTGCGACATCGGGCCTCTCCTTCTTTGCGAGCTTGCGTGCGATCGGCGACTAACCCAAGTGTGGGATATTTTCCGCTGCCACGGCACATTGCAACCGCCATGCCTAGTCTTCTGTCGGCAGAGCCTCAATGGAAAACTCTCTTGCCCCCAGCTATTGTTGCCGCACGCACCGGCAAAAACTAGCTGGATCATTTGTGACAATGATTACAGACGACGGGGGCAGGCAGCGATCAGGCTATTTTTTCGGCACTGCTGGCGATTTCTTCGCCGCCCTCCTGGCCTACACAGCGGTCGCGCAACCTCGCCAGCCCGCCGCTGTGCCACCAGCCAGCGAGCATTCGCAGACGCGCGGCGGCCTGACCTTGACTCGCGTACGTCTGTACGTGTACATTCTCGCCACGTACAGATGTCCTTGAGAGAGCCGTCACGATGACCAACCCGCGCCCCGCATTATCAAAAGGCGAAATGGCCGTGGCCCACGTGCTGTGGACCTTGGGCAGCGCTACAGTGCGGCAGGTGCATGCGGCGTTTCCGGCCGAGCGCCCCATTGATTTCACAACCGTGCAAACCTATCTGCGGCGGCTCGAGGCAAAGGGCTACGTGCGTGGACGGCTGCAAGGCCGCACGCGCCTTTACACGGCTAAGGTCAAACCGCGAACGGTGATTCGCGACACGATCGATGAGTTGGTCGAACGGCTCTTTGGCGGGGAGACGCTGCCGCTGGTTCGCCATCTAATCGAGGAACGCGGCATCACCGGCGACGACATTGCCGAGCTGCGCGGTCTGCTCGACAAGTTGGAACATCAGCGTCTGCAGCCTGAGGAAGAGTGACTCTGAGTGTCCAACCGCCCCTACGGAAACGGGCTCACTGGCTAACGGCATTCGCTGGGCACCACAAAAGCATTGCGTACAGATGCGACGCGTACTGCGACAGGAGGTCAGTAGATATGGCGCCAAACACCGTCGGGCCGATCTTCCTCGCCCAGGCGTGCCAATTGACGGCACTCGTCGTGGCCGTCGCCGTGGCATCGCGACTTGTGGCGCGCAACCGCCCGCATCTCGCGCACGCCCTGTGGTTGGTCGTGCTCCTGAAATGCCTGACTCCGCCGATTTGGAGCAGTCCTGCCGGCATTTTCTGTTGGCTTCGATCAACGCCCGACATGCCGGCAGAATCCGCGCCGCTGTTCGAAAACGCAGCATCGTCTACGGCAGTTGTGCCGATTCCTGCTGCGGGCGCAATTGAATTCGCACTTGGTAAGCCAATTATGTTAGTAAGCCCATCTAACAGGGAACAAGCGGGAACACGACCGCAGATTTCCAGCTCGCAAATACCTTTTTCGCTCGAATCCGCAGACTCGCCGACGCCGATTGTTCGTCAGCGCCAAGCCTCGCTGCGTATGGGTGCACTCAGCGTGTGGATTCTTGGCTCAATGCTCGTCGCGGCAATCGCAGGGCTACGATTGCTTCTCTGTCTACGTTACTTACGGCAGTGCGGCATCCGACGCGACGCGCAGCTCGACGAGCGAATCGTACGGCTGCGACGGCAATTGAGCGTGCGCCCAAAGGTACGACTGCTGATCAGCAACAGTCGCGTAGGGCCAGCCGTGTTGGGCTTCTTCCGCCCCACGATTCTACTGCCGGAATGCATCGTGTCCGGTCGTTCGGCCGACGAACTCGAGCCGCTTTTGGCTCACGAGTTGATTCATGTACGTCGCGGCGACCTGGGGGTGGGCATGCTGCAAGTCCTTGCCCAAGCCGTGTGGTGGTTCCACCCGCTGGTGTGGTTCGCCGGGCGTAAACTGTCGCGCGAAGCCGAGCGTTGTTGCGACGAAGAAGTGATTGGCAGCCTGAATTGTGATCCCGCGCGTTACGCGCGCAGTCTGCTCGACGTGCTGGAGCTGAAACAACTCCTGGTGGCTGTGCCGGCTGTTCCCGGCGTGCGGCCTGTGGAACTAACCGCGCAACGACTGGAGCGAATCATGAGCCTGGGACAAGGATGTCGCCGGCGTGCCTCGTGGTGGTGCTGGGTGATGATGCTGGGTTTGGCCTCGGTCGCGCTACCGGGCGGTGCGCTGATCATGGCTGACACCGACCCGGCGCCATCTCCCGAGGAGCGACAATTGCCCGACACCCCAGACGAGGGCCAATCGGAAACCAAGACATACCCGGCCGCCGACCTGCTCGATTCGTACCGGCGGCAAACGGGCGCCAGCGAAGCGAACGCGCGACTCTGTTTGCTCTCGCAACTGGAATGCGCCCTGACGCTCGACGCGCAATTTGCAAGCTGTGCCCGCGGCTATTGGGTTCTGCCATTGGAACAGCACGAAGTTACTCCCAAGTCGCGCGATGGAGTGTACGGAGCGTACACGGCCAAGCTCCCGGCGGCCCATGTCGTTCGCCCAGCGGTTGACCCGCAAAACAAGCCGGACCTTTCCTGGTCCGGCTCTTCGATTCGCGTTCGCTGCGCGGCAAGTCAGCAACCGCGAGTCGTCAAGGCACTCGACGATGTGCGGCACTGCGACTTCGGTCAAGAAATCGAGCTAACGGTCCGCTGGACGGCGTGCGATGCGAAGCTCATCGACAATATGAGCCCAAGCTGGAAGCTCCTCCCGTCGGCTGCCGTTGACGCCCTCGACCCGTGGGATGACGAAATACCACCGGGCGAAACGCAGGCGACCTTCCGTATCGAGCGCAATCTGCCCGTGAAATACTCCCTGCTCGACCAGAGCGCAGCCGAGGCAGCGCTTAGCCGATTGCAGGTGGACAGACAGGCAACCGTAGTACAAACCCCGCGCTTTCGTTTCGCTAGCGGGCAAATAACCACTATCGAGGACGCCGCGTACACGCCTTTTGTCGTTGACTTGCACGAGTTGTCTGATGGTGGGCAGGAGCCGGTGATTCGTGTTTACTCCGAAGGGACGGCCCTGCGCATTCGCGGCGCTCGGAGCGGTGAGGTCGTCAGGCTCGATTACGATCTGGTGTTCAGTGCCATTGGCGAAGTCGAAGTGGCCGAGATTTCGTCCGGGCCAGGCGAGGAGCCAATCACGCTTCAGGTGCCGGAGGTGGCCCGCGTACACCTTCGCTCGTCGATCGACGTAGCGCTGGGCAAAACATTGGTCATCGCCGGCCTCAAGAAATTCGATGGCCAGCGAAAGGCACAACCGGCCGCTGTCATGCTAACGGTCAATCAGCCCCCCGTGCCCGAAACGCAAACCAGGCGCCCGATGCTCGGCGAAGGCGTAAACAGCGACGCAGGCCTGGTCGATCAAATCGTGCCGGATGCGGCTAGGGCTGCCGCGCCAACCCTCAAAGCAGCATCCAGTGCCGACGACGCTCCCATCGTTGCCGAGATCCGCATCGAGGGAAATTCGACAACTCTCACAGCGCAACAAATCAGGCCACATATCAAGACATGCGGTGGCAGCGCGCTCGATAAGCAACTGGTCGAGCAAGACGTGCGACGGCTCATGAAAACACACCGCTTTGTCTCGATCGATCCGCGCTACGAAACGCAGGAGGACGGCCGCGTGGTCGTTGTCTTTGGCGTCGTCGAGCGGCCGACGATTCGTTACCTCAGAATCTACGGTAGTTCGCGGTCGGAAAAAACTCTCATCAAGAAAGCCGGGCTCAAAGTCGGTGATCCGCTGGATCCGGCCCTGATTGAAGAAGCTCGCAGCAGGTTAGAGGCGTATCTGCGCTCGAAGGCATTCGCCGCTGCGACTGTCGCCATCGTCGAAGGAAGCAAGCCAGCGGACGCCGGCGTCCGGTTCCTGATCAACGACGGTTTAAAGCAAAAGGTTTGGCGAACCGAATTCGACGGCAATGCCGCCGTGCCTGCAGCAAGACTGCAAACGCTATTACAGACGGAGCCGACCGTCCGTTACGAAATCGCGACCGATGTCTCGGCAGATGCCAGCCAACTCGGGCATATCGTCCACGACGGTACGGTGACAAATCCATGGGCCCTCGATTCCGATGGCAAGATTATCGCGCCTGAAGAGTCGACGGAGGCACCAGCCCAGCCTGGCAAGGAACCGATCTTGTTCCTGCATAAGGGGCAGATCGACCACGACCGTATTAACGAAGATGTGCGCCGCCTGTCGATGTACTACCGCAGCCTGGGCTTTTTCCGCGCTCGCGTCGGTCGCGAGTTTATTTACAACGATCCGCAGAAGGGGTCGACACTGACGTACTTGATCGACGAGGGCCCGCGGTACGTCGTTACCAAAGTTAGCCTTGTAGGGTGCAAGTCGTTTGCCGCTGAGGACCTTCTAGAGGAACTACGACTGAAAGAGGGCGACTTCTTTGATCAGAATAAGCTCGACGAAGATATCGCGGCCTTGCAAGCAAAATATAGCGCGGCCCGGCGTACGCCGCCCCAAGTAAGTCCAGAGACGCGCTTTCTGGAAGAGCCGGGCAAGTTGGAGCTAGTTTACATCGTCAATGAAGGAGAACCGGTAGCGCCAAAAGCCGAGCAGCCGCGAGCCGGAATTGATGGTTTCGGGTTCGCCATCCGCAGCAATGGTGCCAAGAATAACCCGGCAGGGTCTTGGAGGGCTCCGATTTTCCTGTCGTTCAAGGGGCAGGTTGATGAAGACCGAGTGAGGATGCAGATCAATAACCTCACAGCCTACTATCGCTCACTGGGATTTCTAAAGGCATGCGTTGTCAGCGATGCGGCGCAACCCAATCAGGGCGAATTCGTCGTCTCGTTCACGGTCAACGCGGGCGACCGTTACGTCGTGACCAAAGTCTCGTTCATCGGCTGCCATGTGCTCGACGGTGAGGAACTCGGCAAGGGATTGCAATTGAATGTCGGCGACTTTTTTAATCAGAAGGCATTCGACAAGGACCTCGCGGCCGTCAGGGAGAGATATGGCAGCGCCGGGCTCGCGACGCCTGCGATAAGCCCAGAACTGCGTTTTTCATCAGAGGCCAGCCAACTCGAACTGGTTTACAAAATTGCCGAGGACCAGCCAGGCACGCTTGAAGGGACGCCGGCCGACTCGATTCCCCGCTATTGAAATCCCCAACTAAGGGTTTCCAAGGGCCGAAATCGGCGGGAAAGCTGCATTTGCCCCAGTTAGCCGAACCCTCTAAAATCCCGCTTGTCACACAGTAATTGGCAACCAACGCGCAGCAGCCGGGATATACGAAGATCATGCGGTTTACCAAGATGCATGGGGCGGGCAACGACTACGTCTACGTCGATTGCTTCCGTGACCCAGTCCCCGACGATCCGGCCGAGACGGCCCGGCAGGTGGCCGATCGGCACTTTGGTATCGGCGGCGACGGGCTGATCTTGATCTGCCGCTCGGACGTGGCCGACGCCCGCATGCGGATGTTCAACGCCGACGGCTCGGAATCCGAAATGTGCGGCAACGGCATCCGCTGCGTCGCCAAGTACGTCTACGATCACGCGATCGCGCAAAAGCCGACGCTTCGGATCGAAACTGGGGCCGGCATCCTCACGCTCGACCTGGAAATCGCCGACGGCTTGGCCGAGCGGGTGCGTGTCGACATGGGATGCGCGATCCTTGACGCGACCAAGATTCCAGTCGTGGCTGCGGTGGCTGGCCCTAACGGACGTGTGGTCAACGCGCCGCTCGGCGTACACGTGAAGCTTCCTGCTACGAACGATTGGCAAAAGGAATGTGGACTTGATCAGCACATGACGTGCGTCTCGATGGGCAACCCGCACGTGGTGCTCTATTGCGACAATGTGGCCGCCATTCCGCTAGAAACGATCGGACCGCTGCTGGAAACACACGCGATCTTTCCCAAACGAATCAACGTACACTTTGTCGAGGTCCACGCTCCGGGCGAAGTCACGATGCGGACTTGGGAACGCGGCTCTGGCATCACCCTGGCCTGCGGCACTGGCGCCAGCGCCGTGTGCGTAGCCGGTGTGCTCGCCGGCAAAAGTGCGCGGCGAATTCTGGCGCATCTACCCGGCGGAGATCTGGAGCTCGAGTGGGCCGAGAACGACCACGTTTATATGACCGGACCGGCCGTGGAAGTATTCTCGGGCCAATGGGCGCCGCCGGTGGCAGTGAAAACTTAGACCGGCTGTGCCAGGCATGGCGCCGGCCCCATAGACAAATTGTTCAAGATTCATCCTGCGGCAAGGAAGCCCAAGACGATGAAGATTCGCAGCCCAGCTCTCATTAAATCCGCGGCCCTGGCCGCCTCGGCGCTCACACGGGCCTGGATGTCGACGCTCGACTATCGCGTATCGTTTTACGACCCGACGATCGACCCGGTCGACCCGCGCTATAGCGGTCAGAAGATCTATATCTTTTGGCACGAGTACATCCTGTTTCCACTGTACATGCGTGGGCATTGCAATCTGGCGATGCTTCTGAGCCAGCATTTGGACGCCGAGATTCTCAGCCACGTCGCACGGCATATGGGCTTCGACTTCGTACGCGGCTCTTCGACCCGTGGCGGCGCGGCAGCATTGCGCGAATTGTTGGCCAAGAGCAAGCAGATGAATCTAACCATCACGCCCGATGGCCCGCGTGGTCCACGCCGCAAATTGGCCCAGGGGCCGGTCTATTTGGCCTCGAAATTGGGCTTGCCCATCGTCGCCATGGGCTTTGGCTACGATCGGCCGTGGCGCTTTGGCAGCTGGGATCGTTTCGCCTTGCCGCGTCCCTACTCACGAAGTCGTGCCGTCGTAAGTCCCATGATGAATATTCCGGCCGATCTCGATCGGGACGGACTGGAGCATTATCGCGTCGAGGTTGAGAGGATGCTCAATCGTCTTACGCTGGAAGCCGAAGCCTGGGCCGAGGCCGGCACGCGCAAGGTCAACGAGATCGTGGCGCTGCGCGAGCGAGCCGGCGTGGGTCGCACAACAGCAGATGGTTGGCCGCTGGCGGTCTTGCCTACGACATCGAGCGCGCGCGCAGCCTGACCAACATTGGCAGACAGACGATGAATGCGAAATGATGAATGATGACCTGCGGAGGCGTCGCCGGGCTCATTCGTAACGCGGCGGCATCTTTGCTCACGATGCTCTTTCATCGATCGCTTATTTCGCCTGCGGCGTTTCCGCGATATATTCGCTCGTATGTCTGCCGCCGATCTATTTTCGTCCGACCAGGAACAAGTCCTGTCCGTCGGCGACCTGACCGACCACATCAAGGGATTGCTGGAAGGCACATTCAGCAACGTATGGGTCTCGGGCGAGATCTCGAATTTTTCCCGTCCGCAGTCAGGCCACTGCTATCTCACGCTCAAAGATGATCGCGCACAATTGCGGGCCGTCATGTGGAAAGGCGCCGCGAGCCGACTACGGTTCGAGCTCGAAGATGGTCTGGAGGTTGTCTGCCAGGGCGATATCGACGTATATGCGCCGCGCGGCAGCTACCAACTGGTCATCCGGCAGATCGAGCCCAAGGGGGTTGGCGCCTTGGAGCTTGCGCTGCGCAAACTGCGCGAGCAGCTGGCAGCTGAAGGCCTGTTTGAAGCGGCGCGTAAGCGGCCGCTACCGCGCTTTCCCAGGCGGATCGCCTTTGTCACCAGTCCGACGGGGGCCGCAGTACGCGACTTTCTCGAAGTATTACGTCGTCGCTGGCGCGGAGCGCACGTGTTGATCGTGCCGACACGAGTGCAGGGGGACGGCGCCAGCCTGGAAATCGCGGCAGCCATTGCAGCGGCTAATCAGTTGCCCATCGAAATCGATTGCCTGGTCGTGGGACGCGGTGGGGGCAGCGTCGAAGACCTGTGGGCGTTTAACGAAGAGCCCGTTGTCCGCGCCATTCATGCCTCGCGGATACCTGTGATTTCGGCTGTCGGACACGAAATTGACGTCACGCTCTCTGACCTGGTCGCTGACATGCGCGCACTCACACCCAGTGAGGCGGCCGAGCTCGTGGCCCCCGCGGCCGACGAACTTTCCGCCGCCCTGGCCATTTGCCGGCGTCGCATGACCACGGCCCTGCGGTCGCTGGCCACCGCGGCGCGTGGCCGTTTGCAGGGAGTCGAAAGCCGCCGAACCTTTCGACGCCCATTTGACCGGATCCACGACTTACTGCAGAGGCTCGATGAACTATCGCTACGGTCGGGACGGTTGATGCGCCGTCGCATTGTCGACGCAAGAAGCCGCACCGATGGCTTGGCAGCTCACCTGGACTCACTCAGCCCCTTGGGCGTACTCGCGCGCGGCTATAGTCTGACGCGACGACTCAGCGACGGACGGATCGTTCGAAGCTCCAGTGAACTTGCCGTGGGGGATCGGATCACCACGCGCTTTGCAACAGGCGAGGCGACCAGCCGCATCGAGGCAACGAACGAGGCGACACCTTCGTGAACCATAAATGAACAGGATCTCGAGCAAAATGGCCGCGTGGAGGGGCAACGCCTTGACTCAACCCGTTTCTCACGAGGAAGAGACTGATATGTTGTTGAAGGCTGCGTGCGCAAGCGGCCGTCCCCGTATCTTTTGACTTCAACTGCATCACGCGTCCCGTCGTCTGGAGTCCTACTTTTGAATGACAATGCTGCCGACAATTCCGCTGCCCGTCCCAGTTTCGAGCACGCTCTGGCCGAGCTGGAAACGATTATGCACGCTTTGGAGGAGGGCAAACTTGGGCTGGCCGATGGCCTGGGCCAATACGAGCGTGGAGTGACGCTTCTCAGGCAATGCTACGAGCTTTTGGACCATGCGGAGCGGCGGATCGAGGTCTTGTGCGGGGTCGACGCCGAGGGTAATCCGGTCACTCAGCCTTTCGATGCAGCCAGTTCGCAGAGCTTGGAAGAAAAAGGCCAAACCCGTAGTCGACGACGTTCCGCCGCAAAACCGGCCCGCCCGCAGGCCCCCCCGGCGTCGGAATCTGTCGACGACGTAGACGAACCGGGCGGCCTCTTTTAGAATACGCCTGTCATGCGCCCCCGCCCCTAAGTCGTTGCGACGATGATGGAAACGTCGACAGTACCATTCACCCAGCTTGCCGCCGCCGCCCAGGCGCAAATCTCGGCGGCGCTCGAATCGTATACGAATCTTCCCGTGGATTGCCCGCCGCGACTCGCCGAAGCGATTCGCTACAGTCTGCTGGCCCCAGGAAAGCGTTTGCGCCCGCTATTGGTGTTAATGGCGGCCGAGGCTTGCGGTGGAAATAGCGAGGCCGCGATGCCGGCCGCTTGCGCGGTGGAAATGGTCCACGCCTACTCGCTCATCCATGATGATTTGCCCTGCATGGATGACGACGATATGCGACGGGGCCGTCCGACGTGTCACAAGGCGTTTGGCGAAGCATTGGCGGTGTTGGCGGGAGACGCATTGCTGACGATGGCCTTCGAAGTGCTTTCCCGCGATGTGCGTCCTGCCCGGGTGGCGGCCGACTGCTGCTTGGAATTGGCCCGCGCCGCCGGGCCGGCGGCACTGGTCGGAGGTCAGGCCGACGATCTGGACGGCACGAGTGTCGCGGGTGACATCAATCGCCTGGAAGCCATTCATCGGCGCAAAACGGGAGCCATGATTCAGGTCTCGATTCGGCTGGGCGCGATGATCGTTCGCGCGTCGCGCCGGCAGCGATCAGCACTCGAAAAATACGGCCAGCGGCTAGGGCTGGCATTTCAAATCACTGACGACTTGTTGGATGTGGGCGGGAATGAGCAGGCGCTGGGAAAGCGAGCGGGCAAGGACGCAGATCGGGGAAAGCTGACTTTCCCTGGCTTGTTGGGAGTGGACGAAAGCCGTCGCCGTGCCGAACAGTTGATTGCCGAGGCATTGGCGGCCGTGGCGTCCTTGGGCCCGCAAGCCGAGGGACTGGAAGCCTTGGCCCGAGCTGTGCTGGAAAGGAACCATTAGATGACTGAGCTGCTGCCTAGTATCGAATCTCCCCAGGATCTGCGCGCTCTCTCGCTGGTGCAGCTTGAGCAGTTGGCTGCCGAGATGCGCGAGGCCCTGTGTAATTTGGTATCGAGCCGCACGGCCCACTTCGCCTCGAACCTGGGCGTGGTCGAGCTCTGCCTGGCCCTGCATACGACTTTTGACTTCAGCCGAGATCGCTTGATCTGGGATACCGGCCATCAGATCTATCCCCACAAGCTGATCACAGGCCGATACCGCCAGTTCTCTACCATTCGCACCAAGGGGGGCCTGATGGGCTACCCCAACCCGCACGAGAGCGAATACGACCTTTTCATGACCGGCCACGCTGGCTGCAGCGTTTCAACGGCGCTGGGGCTGAAAAGCGGCGACGATCTGCAGCCTGGCCAGGAAGATCGCCATTCAGTGGCAGTGATCGGCGATGGCGCGTTCCCGTCGGGCATCGTTTTCGAGGCGCTCAATAACCTGGGCGGCCTGAAGAAGCGCATGCTGGTGATCCTTAACGACAACAAGATGTCGATCTGCCCTCGCGTCGGCGGTATGGCCGACTATTTCGACCGCTTGCGGCTCAACCCGCTCTATACAGGTTTGAAACAGGAGGTCGCCAAAGCCCTGTCGATGGTCCCGCTAGGCGATCAGATGGAGCGGCTCCTGGACCAAGCTCGCTATTCGATCAAGGCCGGACTACATGGCGGCATGCTGTTCGAAGAATTGGGCATCCGCTACATGGGTCCGATCGACGGTCACAATATTGGCCAGCTGTGCAAATACTTGAAGCTGGTCAAGGATGTTGAGGGGCCGGTGTTGCTGCACGTCGTGACCGAAAAGGGGCACGGCTTCCAACCTGCCGAGCAAGATCCGGTCTTTTTTCACACCCCCGCTCCGTTCCGTCGCGAGCGCGACGGCGCCGTAGCCGTGAAGAAGAGTTCGTCCCGCGCTTACACGAATGTGGCCAGCGAGGCGATCGCCCAGGTCATGCGGCAAAACAAGAAGGTCACCGTGATGACCGCCGCCATGTGCCAGGGAAACAACCTGGAATTGGTGCGTGACGAGTTCCCTGACCGCTTCTTCGATACGGGCATTTGCGAATCGCACGCCGTGGCTTTTGCCGCAGGCCAGGCCAAGACCGGCCTGCGACCGATTGTCGATATCTACAGCACCTTCTTGCAACGCAGCTACGACCAGATTTTCCAAGAGGTGGCGCTACAGAACCTGCCCGTCACCTTCATGCTCGATCGTGCCGGGCTGACCGGCCCCGACGGTCCGACGCACCACGGCGCTTTCGATATCGGCTACATGCGTCTGTTCCCGAACATGACCGTGATGACCCCCGGGGACGAGAGCGACTTGGTAGCGATGCTTGACTTTGCGCTGGCACACGACGGACCGACTTCGATGCGCTATCCCAAAACCGCGGCCGAGCGCCTCGACCGACCGGCAAGTCCGATCGAACATGGTCGGGCCGAGGTGTTGGAGTGGGGGCACGACTGTATGTTGATCGCCTGCGGCACGACGCTGGGTGATTGCACGCGGGCAGCCACGGCGCTGCGCAGCGAAGGGT
>DASXEJ010000162.1 GCA_036490175.1 Pirellulales bacterium
ATGGAAAACGCCTACTATTCGGTCATCAGCCCCGAAGGCTGCGCCGGCATCCTCTGGAAAGACGCCGCCTACGCCAAGCAAGCCGCCCAGGCCCTGAAGCTGACCTCGCGCGACTTGCTCCGCCTGGGGGTGATCGACGACGTCATCGAAGAGCCAATCGGTGGCGCTCATCGCGACCATCATCAGATGGCTGGTCGGCTAAAAATGTATCTGGTTCGGACGCTGCGGGAATTACTGCAAAAGCCGACCGACCAGTTGATCGAGGACCGTTACGAAAAATACCGTCGGATCGGCATTTATCTGGAAGGGGGCGCCGAGGCCCCTGCCGGGGGCAACCCGCAACCGGCCTGAGCCGCCCCTGCCGGCCGATCAAAAAAACCCTTCCGCGGCGCCTCGCCTGGTGCCTGAATTCGGGCGCCGCAGAGGGATCTTTTTTCCTGAATTTCGATCCCGATTTTTTGCGCCGATTTTTTTCGGCGGCGCCCAGCGGGCAGCGCATTTCTTGGCACGCGACGAACGGGCATTCGCGTGCTCAAACTAGGGCTGCGGGATCATGTATCCAAGGTCCCAAAAAGGCGATTCAGGGACGCCACAAGGGAGGTCCGCAGACCGTGCCAGCCGTGCCGAGGCCCGTTTCCGCCTGACCACCCAACGTCCGATAATGTTTCTTATGTTCGGTTGTTGACCCAGGATTTCCCGGGAAAACAGGCATTTTCGAGGTTTCGACGGATGTTTACGGACGCCCCACTCGACTCCAGAACGCATCCGAAACGATGATTGATGCTCGGGGTCGAACCAGAGCGCAGGCGCGCTTTTTCAGACGCAAAAAATCTGCGGTCGCCCCCCTGCCCAGGCGGCGGAATTTCCTACGAAGAAGCGTCGCTCGCCGGCGGCCAGGAAGGCGCCTCGGGAACCGATTCGTTCGTGGGATCCAGCCCCCGGTCGAGCTGCTCGAGATAGCCCCCGATTGCATCGTGAACTTCCTTAGGCAGCAGGGGCTCTCCCTGGTGGATGAACACGGCCATATAGTGCCCCGACCGCGACTCCAAAACGTGGTGCCGGCTCCAGGTCGACCCGGTGACGGCAAAGAACGTGATCAACAGGCACCACAAGACGCCCTTGGCTGCCCCGAACAGGGCGCCTAATTGTCGGTCGAATTCCTTTAATCGGACCCGGTTGATCACGGTTGAAACCAGCCGGAAAACAATCCAGATACCCAGCGAGGTCACCAGGTAGAGAATCAACATCGCCAGCACATGGTTGGTCGATTCTGATTGCCCCAGATGCGGGGCCAGCTGGTCGCTGTAACGCATCGCCACCAGCGAGCTGAGGACGATTGACGCCAGCGACGCCACCTGCCAGGCCATGCCGCGCATGGCGCCCCACAGGGTCGTTCCCGCCAACACGACCAGCATGATGATGTCGTAGGATAGCACGATGAATTCTGAACTCTCTGCCAAAAAAGAAGCGGGGGCAGGGCGGGAGTATAGCGCGCAGCATGCTCTTGCGGCGAGAGCGATCACGGTCCGTCGACCGTCACGTCAGCAGCGCCAACTCCGCCCGGACCCCACGACTTACCCCCGTATTCGCCACGGGTGCCAGCTTCTTAGCGGATCTCTCGACTTGTAATGAATTTTGCTTGCGATGCCTCAGTTGAGCACTGCGAACGCCCCAGCTATCACTGGCTGGCAACTCGAAGCGAAATTCGCGGCCCTGAATCACGAATGCAAGGCCAGCGAAGTCGATCTTTTCCCGTTTCCCGTTCTGAGCTACAGTCCCGCCTCGCCGCAGGCGCTGTCGCGGCGATTTGCCACCGGCTACGCGCTCTAGGAAGGATCCAGGACATGCCCGGCTTCAAGATTCATATCTCGGCCAGCACCGCTTTGGGTTTCGCTTATGGCGGTGCGGCGCTAGTGGTCTACCAACAACCGCTGGAAACGTGCCTGCTAGCTACGGGCCTTTGCTCTGTCTCGGGCATGCTCCCCGACCTGGATAGCGGACCAGGGCGACCGCTGCGTGAGAGCGTGACATTTGCCGCGGCCGTGGTGCCGATGTTGTTGATCGATCGCTTCAAGCATATGGGCATGTCGCACGATGCGATGGTGCTGGCCGGAGGCTTGATCTATTTGAGCATTCGCTTCGGCATGGCTTGGGTGCTGCGCCATTACAGCGTGCACCGCGGTATGTTCCATAGTTTGCCGACGGCGTTAATCTTCGCCGAGCTGGCCTTTCTGCTTTGTTCGTCCGGAGGCTTGCCGCTGCGCTTCTATGAGGCGGGCGCCGTCATGGTGGGTTTCTTGTCCCACTTGATCCTGGACGAGATCTGGAGCGTGGAATGGAAGGGACTTCGACCGCATCTGAAATACACATTCGGTACGGCATTCAAAGCCTGGGGACCATGTTTGTGGTCGAATGCGCTAACCTACCTGCTATTCATTGCCACCACGGTGATCGTGCTCAACGATCCGATCTGGGCCAACCGGCCCGATACAGAAGAAGCCCACGAAGTCGCCAGCTCATTGATTGAGCATTTCAAACGTTAACGACGTTTGGCGTACTTTCTTTCATTCAGCAGTCGTGATGCATCGACCGAGAGCTATCACCTGGAAACGCACTTAGTGCGAATCCGCCATTAGTAATTTGGGAAGGGTAGGCCCCCTGCCCTACCCGTCCAAATATCGGCGCTGTCTGCGACCGACGTGTATTGCCGTGATTGAGCCAAAATTGCGGGCGGCAATCAGGGCTTAGAGTCAACTTCAATGTCCCTCTCCCCTCAGGGAGAGGTCGGATGAGGGGTGAAAGGTCCTGTATAGTTCGACCCTCCCCTAGCCTTCCTGGCAGGGAAGGGAGATTTGAAGCAGCTGATTAGACATTCTCGTTTTCGCCTGCGGCATTCCACCCCAGGCTACTTGCTCTCGACAATCAGCGTCACCGGTCCGTCGTTGGTGAGCGAAACCTCCATGTGCTGACGAAACCGGCCAGTCTCGACGGGAATGCCTAGTGCGCGGACGTGCGCCACGAATTGTTCGTACAGCCGCTCGGCCACCTCGGGCGGTGCCGCGGCGGTGAAGCTGGGACGCCGCCCGTGGCTGCAATCTCCCAATAGCGTGAACTGGCTGACGACCAGCATGCTGCCGGCCACATCGGCCAGAGCGCGGTTCATCTTGCCAGCCTCGTCACTGAAGATCCGCAAACCCACGATCTTGTCGGCCAATGTCTGCACGTCGCGCTCTTCATCGGCGTGGGCGACGCCCAACAGCACGACCAGGCCGGTTTGGATGCTTCCGACAACGGCGCGGTCGATCACAACTTGGGCGGCCAAGACGCGCTGGACACATGCTCGCATGATGTCGATTTCCGGCTCAGAGGGTCGAAAAAGACGAGACGCGTCACGATACGGAATGCCCTAGCGGCGGGCAATCCCCGCTCCTCTGCGCGGGTTGCCGAAGTAGCCGGCCACTGCCATACTCGGCTCTTGCGCTTTTTCTTGGATTCTTTCAGAGGGTTGGAGAGTGGCGTGTCGCAAGCTGTGCTGCTGACGATTTACTGCCTAATGATCGCATCGGCCGCCTTGTTTGGCGGTTGGCTGCCGTTCCTGTTGCGCCTATCGCACACCGGCATGCAGCTGGCCATGAGCTTTGTGGGCGGCACCATGTTGGGGGTGGGGATCCTGCACCTTTTGCCCCACGCCTTCTTGGAACTCCACGAGATCTATCCGTGCGTGTGGTGGATGATGGGCGGATTCCTGACGATGTTCTTCATCGAACGTGTCTTCCATTTTCACCATCACGACGTGCCAGGTGCCGAGGGCGAATCCGATCATGCACACGACCACGGCCATGATCACAGCGGGCATGCACATGGAGCTGCGCACGGCAGCACTCGCCCCACCGGCTGGCAGGCCGCGCTTGTCGGCTTGGCGCTGCACAGCGCGGCCGACGGCATGGCGCTCGCCGCCAGCGTCGCGGCCGAGGCTGACGTCGACGCGGCCGGTTTCGCGCTGCGTGGGCTGGCCGTGTTTCTGGTGATCGTGCTGCACAAGCCGTTCGATTCGCTGACCCTCAGCACACTGATGGCGGTGAAGGGAGAATCGACCCGAGCCCGCCATACTGTGAACGTCCTTTACGCCTGCGCTGTTCCTCTGGGCGTCGTACTTTTCACGTTAGGGATTGGGCACGCGCACTCGCCCGATCGTCAGGTCCTGGGAGCCGCCTTGGCCTTCTCGGCCGGCACGTTCCTGTGCATCTCGACCAGCGACCTGTTGCCGGAATTGCAATTTCACGCCCACGATCGGCTGAAGCTGTCGGCGTCGCTGCTATTGGGGCTGGCCGTGGCGGCCGGCATTGTACTGATCGAATCGTCGACGCACGATCACGGAGCGCATGGCCACGGTGCACATGAAGACCATGCCGCGGAACCGGCAGACGACCACCGTCATTGACGGCGCCCCCCTACCCTTCCGTATCCAGCCCACGCTCGGTGCGGATGCGTTTCACTTCTTGCATCACGTCGTTGATAACGACCTGATGGGCCGTGATGTTGTGGTACTGAGCGAACGAAGCCCAGCCAATAAAACAGAGCCCGATGGCAGCCCCCATGAAGTGCAGGTTGGCCCAAGTCAACCCGGGCGGAGGCGTGCCGCGAAAGGTCCCGGCTGGGTCCCCTGCCCCGCCCAGCGCCACGATGCCGACGGCGATCAACATGTTCACCACGCACAAGGGGAACGTACCGCGTTTAAGCGCGTTGCTGCGCCGCACGAAGGTGGGACTCAACTGATACGTGTCGGCCACTTCCTTGCACCAGCGACTGGTCCCCACGAAGTACGTCACGACGATGCTGTTGACCAGCACCAGGGTGATCGCCGCAGCAACGCCCGACAAGCGATGCACCGTCGCCAACCGCTGACCGGTGGCGTCGTGGCAATCGCGAATGTCAAAACTGCGCAGCGCGTATCCCAAGCAGCCGGTGGCCAGCACGAACAAAACCGCGAACAGCGCCAGAACTCGGAAAATATTATTCAACGCAGCACAACTCCCGCTTCAGGTCTTTGGCTATCAAAAGAGCATTCTAACGCAAATCACGCAGTTGAGAGACCTGGGGCGCTCCGTGGGCTATCTGCTATCCGCGCTTACGCAAGCTGGGGGGCAGCTCCAGGCCGTGCGCTTCGAGCAGCGGTTCGTTTCGCAGTATCTCGTCGGTTGGCCCGTCGGCATGAATTTGCCCCTCGTCGAGTACAATAACGCGGGGACAAATATCGAGGATCATTTCCAGATCGTGGCTGGCAACCAGCTTGGCGCAGTCCAGTTCCCCCAGCAGCCGCATGAACTGGCGGCGGGCGCGCGGATCGAGGTTAGCCGTGGGCTCGTCGAGCGCCAGAAGTTGCGGCTGGCACGCCAATACTCCGGCCAGGCAAACCCGCTTGCGCTCGCCGACGCTCAAATGATGCGGCAGCCGTTCGGCTACGCCCGACAGCCCTACCACGGCCAACGATTGGTCCACACGGCAGCGCACTTCGGCCGCCTCGAGCCCCAGGTTCAAGGGACCAAACGCCACATCTTCTCGCACCGTGGCGCCAAACAATTGGTCGTCGGGGTCCTGAAACATTAGCCCCACGGCACGACGCACCTCGGCCAGATTGGCATGGCTCACTTCGCGACCTGCGATCCGCACCGCGACGGCGTGGCCATGCGCATGATGCCCGGCACCGCCAGGCCGATGGCCATCGCGCAGCCGCTCGGGCAACAGCCCGTTGAGATGCCACAGCAACGTCGATTTGCCGGCGCCGTTGGGCCCAACCAGGCCCACGCATTCGCGCTCTTCAAGCGCGAAGCTGATTTCGGACAGTGCCAACACGCCATCGGGATAGCGATAACTGAGATTTCGAACTTCGACCAGCGGCATGAGGGACGCTATACGCACTCCCTGGTGGCAACGATGTGGCGAAAACGGCAGCCGCCACGGCGCGCTTGACCGCGCAGCGACCTATCGCATTGTTTCACAATCGTGATTCCCATGATGGCAACCGCGCGCTAAGGCAATTCGTCGAGAACCCGTACTTCGCCATCGAAACCGCGGGCCAGCATGGCGGCATGCACCCGATCGGCCCGCTCGCTGCACCGTACCAACAGCATTCCAACCAGGCGCGTGCCGTTGCGAATAGTCACGGGCGAGAGCCGCCGCGGACAATGAAAGGTGCGCGCGTATTGGGCACGCCGCATCCGCTCCAACTCTTCGAGCAAGACGAACATGTATCGGTAGGTTGCCGCCAAAATGGCGACCAGCAATTTCGGCACGCCACATTGGCGCATGGCCTGCAGCAATCGATCAAAGCCGGTCGTATGCAGCAACACCAGGATCACGGTGAACGACAACCATCCCTTCACCAACACGCCAGCCATGATCGGCCAGCCTGCCCGGCCTTGGGTCAGCGGGATCGAAAGTCCCACGAACGCCAAGGGAACTGCGAAAGCGGCCCACCGCACGAGCAAATGTTTTGCCGGGATTTTTGCCGCTCCAACACCCAGCAGCGCGATCAAAGCGGCCGCCAAGTGAATCCAACTCAGCGGCACGCCCGGCATTACTGGCAGCCACCACGGTTGAGCGACGCTGATCACCACCAGCAGCAGCACCGCCACGATCAACTTGGCGCGCGGAGACACACGGTCGAGCGGGCTTTCCGTGCCGTGACCGTGCTCCAGGCTTTTATGTTCGAGTCGATCAGGCAGCATAGTCGGTCGCCAGTAACGTGCCGGGCAAAGGGTGTGTAGCGTAACACCCCCACCCTAAGCTGCCAAACAGCGGCGGGAAAGAGTTGGCCACGATCGTCTGCATGGCTCGACAATGACAATTCTGCCCTGGGCTGATACCTAGGATTCGGTCATGCACGCAACAGCGTGAGCAGGACGACCAGAGCGAACGTCGCAACCAGGGCCATAGCGGCCCAGCCGACGATGGCCAGCACGCGGCCTTCGAGCAGTGTCATCACACACGCTGCCCAGCATCCGCACCAGCTGGCCCCTAAGCCAAGGACGGTCAACAGCAGCCTCCAGCTTTCGGGCGAGGAAAACGTCGTCCGTTGGAATTCGGTATACCGGTAATGCGCGGCGAGGACGCCCAGGATCGCGGCACCCACCGCCAGCCACGGCACGATCCAGAGCCCGCGCAGAATAACCAACGACAGCGGCAGCGCGATCGGTAGAACCACGAACAAACCCAGCAAAACCACACGTGGGTCCGTAACTTGCACATCCCAGGCAAGCCACCGTGCCAAGGCAGAGGCCGTACCCCAAACGCCCAGCAGCAAGAGAAGTCTCGCCCAGGACAACCGGCCGCGCACAGATGATGCTTCATCGTCCATGATCGGTATTCTAATGTGCCTCCTAGCGTGGCACCTCCCCACATCCCAGTCCGCTTCTTGCCATGCACGCTGCTGAGTAGAATCGCATGCATGTCTGTATCGAAACCGCTATTGGCCGTAACGATCGGCGATCCGGCTGGCATTGGCCCCGAAGTGATCGCCGGCGCGTGGACCGATCCGCGCATGCACGACTGGTGTCGACCGCTGGTGGTAGGCCACCCGGAAATCATGCGCCGTGCCTGTCGGCTGGTTGCGGCGGGCGTGAAAGTGGTCGAAGTAGCGTCGCCAGAGGAAGCCTCGCCCGCGGCCGACGTCATGCCCTGCCTGACCGCGTGCCAGGCGGAATCGGTCGATGTGCCCCCCGGCGTGGTCGACGCGCGCGGCGGCCAGGCGGCATACGACGCGCTAGTAACTGCGGCCCGACTCGCGCTGGCAGGACGCATCGAAGCCATCGTCACGGCCCCTCTGAGCAAGGCCGCTCTGTGGGAGGCGGGGCATCATTATCCGGGCCACACTGAACTCTTGGCCGAGCTTTGCGGAGTCGACGACTTCGCCATGATGTTGTACCTGGCTCACGATGAAATCGTGCGCGGACCCGCCGGGTTGGGCGTGGTTCATGTGACGCTGCACATGTCGGTTCGCAACGCCCTGGCGGCGCTTTCGCCGGCAAGCGTATTAGCGAAAATCCATCTGGCCGATGCCACGATGCGCCCGTTTACGATGGCCGCCGTCGGCACACCTCCCAGGATCGGCGTGTGCGCGCTCAATCCCCACGGCGGCGAGGCGGGCCTTTTCGGCGATGAAGAAACAACCGTCATCGCACCGGCCGTGGACACGGCACGCGCCGTAGGAATCAATGCTGGGGGCCCCTACCCTACCGACACCCTGATGGTGCGGGCTCGCGACGGCGAGTTCGATGCCGTCGTCGCCATGTATCACGACCAGGGCCACATCGCGCTAAAACTGCTGGGAATGCACCGCGCCGTGAACGTCACCCTGGGGCTGCCCATCGTCCGCACTAGCGTCGCCCACGGCACCGCCTTCGACATCGCCTGGCAGGGCGTCGCACGCACGTCGAGCATGATCGAAGCAATTCGCGTGGCCTGCCAATTGGCCGCTAGTCGCCAGCGAACAACGTCCAGCACGAAATCGCAAATCAAATCATGAGGCCGCGTCTAGCCCGTTGCCACGGCTGCCGCCTCTCACCAAGTTCATCATTGCGCACTCATCATTACATCATTCCGAACCATCAACCAAGCATCCCTCAATGAACGACGCCACCCAGCCGCGCACCCCCCCCACCCCGGGCCCGGTCACGT
>DASXEJ010000163.1 GCA_036490175.1 Pirellulales bacterium
CGCACGAGCAACGGTTGCCGCAACGTGGTGCTGGTGCGGGCCGACGTGGCCGGCCGAGCCTTGAACCTGTGGTAACGCACGTCGAAGACACGGACCGGCAGGCTGCGGTCAGCCAATTGCAGGCGGTGGTCGACTTGTTTCTGGCGCTCGAACCGCCGACCGCTTTGCTGGGCGACTTGAACGCCGCGCACGGCGAACCGCAACTGCGGCGGCTGCTGGCCACCCCCGGCGTCTCCGACCCGCTCGCCAAACTGCCACATACCGACGGGCGCATCGACTGGATCATCACCCGCGGCCTGGAGTGTACCGATTGCGGCCTGGAGCCGGCCGGCGCCTCCGATCATCCGCATTACTGGGTCGAGTGCAGACTGGTAAGATAATGATGAAGTAGGAATGATGAATGGAAGAGGACATTACGATGGCCGGCTGACACTTTAGGATTTTGCTTTTTCTTCTATTCATCATTCATCATTCCTACTTCCGCATTCTTCCCATGAAACGTTTCTCTGCTCAGAAAATCTACGTCGCCTGCGTGCTGATCGGCTGCGCGCTGCTGGTCGGCTACGTACTGCTGTTCGAGGGCCGCGACGATCTGCTCAAGGCGCAGAATAGCCGCAGCCCGCGGACGCTGGCCCAGATTCCTTTCGATGGCACGGCGGCCATGAAGGATCTGACGGCGATGTGCGACCTGGGGCCTCGGCCCAGCGGTTCGGCGGCGATGAAGAAGCAGCAGGAGATGCTCGTCGAGCATTTCCAGCGCCAGGGTGCGACGGTCGAGCGGCAGGAGTTCACGGCCCGCGATCCCAAGAGCGGCGCGATGGTGCCGCTGGCCAATCTGATTGTACACTGGCATCCGGACCGCCGCGATCGCGTAATGGTTTCGGCGCATTACGACACGCGGCCGTTTCCCGATCGCGATGCCAGCAACCCGCGCGGCCGATTCGTCGGCGCCAACGACGGCGGCAGCGGCGTGGCCGTGCTGATGGAACTGGGCCGCTTTATGCCCAAGCTGCCCGGCGCCTACGGGGTGGACTTCGTGCTGTTCGACGGCGAGGAACTGGTCTACGCCGAAGGGGACGAGTACTTTTTAGGCTCGAAGTATTTTGCCCGGCAATATGTGAATCAGCCGCCGGCGCAGCGCTATCGCATGGGGCTGCTGCTCGACATGGTGGGCGACGCGCAACTGCGCTGCTTTTATGAACCCAACAGTATGCGTTACGCGCCCACCGTGACGCGCGCCGTGTGGGACACGGCGCGGCGATTGGGCGTGTATGAGCTGGTGCCGCAGATGGCCAACATGGCCGTCAGCGACGACCACATACCGCTCAACGAGATCGCGCACATTCCCACTTGCGATCTCATCGACTTCGATTATCCGTATTGGCACACGCAGAACGACTTGCCGGCCAATTGCTCGGCCTTGAGCCTCGCCAAGATCGGCTGGGTCGTCCACGAATGGCTGAAGACAGCCGTGCGGGCACGGTAGGCATACGGAGCTAGCGGCAAAAAGCTTCCGAAAGTGTGCTTTGCTCCTGGACGTGGGCGTACGCGAAATGACCGGCGAAGAGTTTATTAAACGGATTCGGGTTGCCGTTTACGAGCCGTCAATCGATGGAACGATTACGTTGCTCAAAGAACCACCGGGGCGCCGGCCGTCGCCACAATTGAGTGCCGAATCCAAATGGTTTAACGGACTCACCGCTTCCGACAAGGAACATCTTCGCGCGGCTATCGAATTGGCAGCGCGCGGAGCCATATTCGGAATGCTAGCGGTGCTGGACGGGGTCACACCGATTCGGGAGAGCGGAGAGGAGGCCGGCTCGTTTGAGTTGCGGTATACCACTAGCACCACGTCCGACTTGCTAAACGACCCGGCGCGAGAATTCTTGCACGACCTGTTTGTCGCTGAGATTCCACCATCATAGCCCGGTAGGTCACGCACCCCCGGCGTGATATCTTCGGCTTGCGCCGCGGAGGCCGATCGACAGTCTCGCTCCGTTCGCCACGCACAGGGTGCGTGACCTACCGCCGCTCGCCAGCCCGCTCGATCTAAACCAGCGGGGATCTGCGTCCCATCACCAACGAGACGATGAACAGGACGATGAATACAAAGAACAGGATCCGGGCGGCTTCCATCGCCGTGCCTTCCAGTCCCCACATCCCGAGAGCACCCGCCACGAGCGCAATCACCAGACAA